>CAZZZJ010000195.1:0-6292 GCA_964658355.1 Beijerinckiaceae bacterium | reverse complement strand
TCATCACCGATCCGCGCGAGGCCGATGTCGGCTCGATCCTCGGCTTCGGCTTCGCGCCGTTCACCGGCGGGGCGCTGTCCTACATCGACTTCATGGGCGCGAAGGACTTCGTCGCGCTGGCCGAGGGGTTGGAGGCCAAGCACGGTCCGCGCTTCTCGGTACCCGACAACCTGCGCGCCATGGCCGAGACCGGCGGCACGTTCTACGGCGAGGCGGCCAAGAAGGCGGCGTAGGACGCTTTTTTGTTCCTCCCCGCTCTGCGGGGGAGGGTGGCCCGCGAAGCGGGTCGGGAGAGGGGAACCCGCTGTCCAGGTATGGCGCTTCCCTCGCCCGACTCCCGCGCGAGCCGTGGCCCACCCGTCCCCGCAGAGGGGAGGGAACGCCGCTGATCCCCCTCACCCCACCGCCGCCAAGCGCCGCCGCAGCACCTCGACGTCGGCGTGGTTGCCGGAGAGCAGGTCGGTGATGTCGCCGACGACGAGAGCCTTCACGTGGCGGCACCGCATGCCGTGGCGGCCGGCCATGCAGGTGCAGCGGAGCGTGAGCCCGCTGGTGCGGTTCTCCAGCGAGACCTCGTAGTGGTTGCCGGTGCTGCCGCGCATGGAGAAGCGCAGGGCGTCGGGCTCCGACGGCTTGAGGGCGCGCAGGATCCGGCCGCTGATGGCGCCGGCGCCCGCCTGCGGCACCGCGACCGCGCCGTCGACGCGCGTCTCCGGCAGCGACAGGACCCGCGACAGGTCGGGCACGTCCGTCGCCTGCGTCTGGCGCACGGCGGCGAGCGCGATCTCGGCGCAGGCATAGGCGTCCTCGCCGGCATCGTGATGCTCGAACCGGATGCCGAGGCGCCGCGCGACCTTGCCGAGCCCGCAGCCTTCCGGGTCCGGAAACACGCGTCGCGCGATCTGGACCGTGCAGAGATAGCGAAGCGCCGGCACTCGCAATCCCCAGGCCCGTAGCGAGGCCCGCAGCACGCCGATGTCGAAGCTCGCGTTGTGGGCGAGGATCAGCCCGTGGGAGAGGTCCGGCAGGAACTCGGCCACCGCCTCGCCGAAGGGGGGCTGGTCGCGCACGTCGGCCGCCACGATCCCGTGGACGCGGATGTTGCCCGGCGAGAACCGCAGTTCCGGCGGCCGGATCAGCTTGGAGGCGCGCCGGACCACGCGGCCTCCCTCGATCCAGGCGAGCCCGATCGCGCAGGCGCTGTCGCGCCGCTCGTTGGCGGTCTCGAAGTCGAGGGCGACGATGGTCATGGGCGCGAACGGAGCGGCCGCGGGAGTGTCATGACGGCAGGTCTATGGTCCGGAGTCTCGGGCTTCAAGCGTCGGCCACCATCGCGAGCCATGCGTCTTCCGAGACGACGCGGACCCCGTGCTTCTCGGCGTCCTTCAGCTTCGAGCCGGCGCCGGGGCCCGCGACCACGAGGTCGGTCTTGGCCGAGACCGAACCCGAGACCTTGGCCCCGAGGCGCTCGGCGGTGGCCTTGGCCTCGTTGCGGGTCATCTTTTCGAGGGTGCCGGTGAAGACCACGGTCTTGCCGGAGAACGCCGCCGTGTTCGCCGCCGCTTCCATCGGTGCGACCTGGACCTCCCGGAGCAGAGCCGATACGGCCGCGTCGTTGTGCGGCTCGGAGAAGAACGCGATCAGCGAGTCGGTCGCCACCGGCCCGATCTCGCCGTCGTCGGCGAAGACCCGGTAGGCGTCGCCGGGGCGTTGCTCCGCAGCGCGCGCGATCGCCGCACGGACCGCGTCCGTGCTGCCGTAATGCGCGATCAGGCTCGCGCGCTGGCTGGTGCTGAACCGGATTTTTCCGGCGCTGGTCGGCGCGCCCTCGCCGTCCTCGGCATCCCCCGCCTCCGCCGGCAGCCCCACCTCCAGCAGCCGGTCGCGGGTGGTCGGGCCGATGCGAGGCACGGCGGAGAATGCCAGCCAGTCCGGCCCGGCCTGCGCGTCGGCCGCCGCCCGCAAGGCGTCCTTCAAGGCGGTAAAGTCCGAGAAGCGCTTGGCCAGCGCCTTGGCGGTGGATTCGCCGATATCGGGGATGCCCAGCGCGAACAGGAAGCGGTTCATCGGCAGGCTGCGGCGCTCGGCGACCGCCGCAAGCAGGTTGTGGATCGCCTTGTCCTCCTCCTCGCCCTTCTTCTTGGTCGGCTTCTTCGGCGCGGGCGCCCCTTCGGCACGCCGCTCCGCCGACAGGGCCTCGCGCCGGGCGACGATCGCCGCCTTCAGCGGCTCGAAATCGAGGGTGAACAGGTCGGCGGGCTGGCGCACGAGGCCTGCCTCGAACAGCACCTCGATGTAGGTCTGCCCGAAGCCTTCGAGGTCGAAGCCGTTGCGCGAGACGAAGTGCTTCAGCCGTTCCACGCCTTGCGCCGGGCAGATCAGGCCGCCGGTGCAGCGGCGCACCGCGTCGGGCTTACCGGTGCGCGGATTGATCTCGCGGACCGCCCTGCTGCCGCAGGCGGGGCAGGTCTCGGGGAACACGAAGGGCTTGGCATCCGCCGGGCGCTTCTCCAGCACCACGTCCATCACCTTGGGAATCACGTCGCCGGCCCGCAGCACGACCACCGTGTCGCCGACGCGGATGTCGCGGCCGTCCCGGATCGGCTCGCCGTCGCCGCCGACGCCCCGCACGTAGCCCTCGTTGTGCAGCGTCGCGTTGGAGACCACGACGCCGCCCACCGTCACCGGTCGCAGCCGGGCGAGCGGGTTGAGGGAGCCCGTGCGCCCGACATTGATGTCGATGCCCTCGACGACGGTGAACGCCTCCTGCGCCGCGAACTTGTGCGCCAGCGCCCAGCGCGGGCTCCGCGAGACGAAGCCGAGCCGCTTCTGCAAGGAGAGATCGTCGACCTTGTAGACGACGCCGTCGATGTCGTAGCCGAGCGTCGGCCGGTCCGCCTCGATCGCCCGGTAATGCGCGATCATGCCCGCCGCGTCCGCGCAGGTGACGGTCAGCGGGTTCACCGGCAGGGCCCAGGAGCGGAACAGGTCCATCACCCTCGATTGCGTCCCCTCGAACGGCGGCACCACCTCGCCCCAGGCGTAGGCGAAGAACTTCAGCGGCCGCGAGGCGGTGATCGACGGGTCGAGCTGGCGCAGGGAGCCGGCGGCGGCGTTGCGCGGGTTGGCGAAGAGCGGCTTTCCCGCCGCCTCTTGGCGGGCGTTGATCGCGGCGAAATCCGCGTGCGAGAGGTAGACCTCGCCGCGCACCTCGCACACAGCCGGCCAGCCGGTTCCGGCGAGCGCCTGCGGGATATCGCCGACCGCGCGGGCGTTGGCCGTGACGTTCTCGCCGGTCTCGCCGTCGCCGCGCGTCGCCGCGGTGACGAGGCGCCCGTCCTCGTAGCGCAGGGACAGCGACAGCCCGTCGATCTTCGGCTCGGCGGTGAAGGCGAGGGGTGTGT
This sequence comes from Beijerinckiaceae bacterium, assembly GCA_964658355.1. Taxonomy (GTDB): domain Bacteria; phylum Pseudomonadota; class Alphaproteobacteria; order Rhizobiales; family Beijerinckiaceae; genus Methylobacterium. Next base: position 2,888 of record CAZZZJ010000195.1, on the reverse strand, counting down.
CGGGCCGGTTGAGGAACCGGCGCACGCGGGCGACGAACTCCGCGACCTCCTCCTCGGCGAAGGCGTTGCCGAGCGAGAGCATCGGCACGGCGTGGCGGACCTTGGCGAACTTCTCCGACGGCTTCGCGCCGACCGATGCGCTGGCGATGCCGGTGCCGGCGAGATCGGGAAACTGCGCCTCCAGCGTCTCAAGGTCCCGGCGCAACGCGTCGTAGGCGGCGTCCGAGATCTCGGGCGCATCCTCCTGGTGATAGAGCCGGTCGGCCTCGGCGATCTCGGCGGAGAGGGCGGCGTGGCGCAGGCGCGCCGCATCGGCCGTGATCGTCGGGGCGGGCGCGTCGGGCTTCGGCATCGACTCAAGACTTCCGAGGTTTGTCGATAGGGCTTCTAACCGATTTCACCGCCGTCGAGATCACTCCGGACACGGACGGTGACAGCGCGCCTCACGGCGATCCCGTCCGCCCCGCATCGCTCGGCCGTTGGCGCGGGAGGATCAGGTCCGGGCGCCGGACGAGTGCCGCGCTGCCGAGCAGGACCAGCCCGGCGAGCACCGCCACCAGCGACAGGGGCAGCACCGGCGCCAGGATCCCCGACGCCGCGCCGCCCGTGACGGAGCCGAGGTTCATCACCGCCATGAACACCTCGAACTGGGTCGCCGCGCCGGCGCGGCCACGGCTCGCCTGCATCAGCGCCGGCACCAGGGCGACGATCAGCAGGCCGGGCAGGACGTTGGTGAAGCCGAGGATCAGCGGTCCGGTCGAGGCGGACATCCCCGCCGCGATCAGGGACGCGGTGGCGAGGAAGGCGGCGGCGCTCGCCAAGAACAGGGTGCGGAGTGCCGGCAGTGGTCCGGCGCGGTCGCACCAGATCCCGATGCCGAGCGCACCCAGCGTCCCGCCCCCGAAGGCGAGGCCGGCCTGGAGTCGCGACAGCCCGGCGGCATCCCAGCCCTGCGCCTGCACGAGGTCGACCGAGAAGGGCAGCTCGAACAGGGCGAGCGCCGCATCGATCGAGAAGCACAGCGCGATCAGCCGGAGGGCGTTCGGACGGCGCAGACCGAGACCGAGCCGACGCAGGAACCGCCCGAACGGCATCCTCAGCGCCACGCTGCCCCTTTCCTGCCGCGCCAGCGAGAGGAAGGCATCGCCAGGCGCCTCGCGCACCAGCAGGATCGGCAGGCTCGCGAAGAGGGCGGCGGCGAAGAGACAAGCGGTGCTGAGCCCGAACCCGTAGGCCGCCAGCATCCACCCGAACAGGCCGGCGCCGAGGCTGGTGCCGGCGACGAACCCAGCCCGCGTGCAGGCGCTCATCCGCCCGAGTTCGCCCGGCGGGACGTGATCCATCACCATCCGGTCGCAGGCGGTGTCGAGCAGCGCCGCGAAGGCGCTGTGAACGAGGAAGACGAGGCCGAGCGCCGCAAGGGAGCGCTCGCCCGGGACCAGAAGCAGCCCGGCGAGCGCGGCGTGGCATCCGAGGATCGCCAGCACGCTCCAGGCCCGCCGGCGTCCCATCGCAAACCCGCTCGCCCGATCGACCAGCGGCCCCCACAGGATCGGCTGCACCGTCCAGGGCAGCCCGGCGATGGCGAAGTGGACGCCCACCTCGGCGCTCGATACGCCCTCCGCCGCGAGGTGGTTGGCGAGCGCGGTGAGCGAGAACCCGGCGATCAGCCCCTGGTAGAAATAGGTGGCGAAGAACACGCCGTAGCGCGCTCCGCGGTCGTGCAGGGTCGGAACGCGGACCCCGAACCGCGGCATGGGCGCGAACGGGATGGCGCTCCCGGCTTGCGAGCCCGCCCGCGCCGGTGGATCCTCCGCGCCGCTCATTCCCGAAGGCCCCTCATTGCGCGCAGAACCTTCCCGTCCGTTCCGCGGCGACCATATGACAGGAGTCGCGTGGGCTGGCGCGCTTTTCCCTCCGCCCTCTGCGGCGGAGGAGAAGTGCCCGTCCGGTCCGATGGCGAGGGCCGCGCCATGAGCGATGCATGGATCGTGACGGAGCCGGGGCCCGCCACGGCGACCCAGGTCTGGAGCGTCGATCTCGCCCTGTCCGAGGCGCGGCTCGCGCGGTGCGAGGCCTGGCTCTCGCCCGACGAGGCCGCCCGCGCGGATCGGTTCGTCCGGGCGGAGGACCGCGACCGCTACCGCGCGAGCCACGCGGCCCTGCGCCTGATCCTCGCCCGCGCCCTCGGTGTGGCGGCCGACGCGCTCGCCTTCGCGGTCGGCCCGGCGGGAAAGCCCGAACTGGTGGGCGCGCAGGCCGGGGCCCTGCGTTTCAACCTGTCGCATTCGGGAACGCGCGCGCTCGTCGGCGTTTCGTTCGAGGCCGCGATCGGCGTCGACGTTGAGGCTCTCCGTCCGATCCCGGACGCCCTGCGCATCGCCCGTGCGCACTTCACGCCATCGGAAGCCGAGGCGCTGGCGGCTAGGTCGCCCGAGGCGATCACGGCCATCTTCACCGGCCTGTGGACGCGGAAGGAGGCGGTGGTGAAGGCATCGGGTACCGGCCTGTCGCTGCCGCTCGACCGGTTCGCCCTCACCCTTCCGCCGGAGCCGCCCCGCCTCGTCGCGATCGCTGGCGACGATCCGGAGGCCTGGAGCCTGCACCACCTCGAACCCGGCCCCGGCACCGTCGGCACCGCTGCGCTCCATGCGCCGGGCCTCGGCATCGTCCGATGCACGCTGCCGGCGGGTTGGCCGGATCGCGCCACGCGCTGATCGCCTGCGAAACGCGAGCCCTCGCGAGATGTCGCTTGCGGCCTGCCCGGGTGCCGGCTATACCCCCGCTCGCTGGCGAAGCCGCCGGCCTTCGGAGTGTAGCGCAGTCTGGTAGCGCACCACGTTCGGGACGTGGGGGTCGCAGGTTCAAATCCTGCCACTCCGACCAAA
>CAZZZJ010000194.1:2673-6320 GCA_964658355.1 Beijerinckiaceae bacterium | reverse complement strand
GCCCCGACGAGTTGCCGGGCCTGCAGCATCGTCATCGGCTCGCCGAACGCGTAGCCCTGCGCGTAGTCGCAGCCGAGTTCGGCGAGCGCCTGGGCGTCGGCTTCCGATTCCGCGCCCTCGGCGATGATCGCGAGGTTGAGCTCGTTGGCCATGCGCACGATCGACCGCAGGATCGCGGTCTTGCCGGACGCCATCTGGCGCACGAAGGACTGGTCGATCTTGATCGTGTCGAACGGGAAGCGCTGCAGATACGAGAGCGCCGAGTAGCCGGTGCCGAAATCGTCCAGCGAGAGTCCGGCGCCGAGGTCGTGGATGCGGGTGAGCATCTGGGCGGCGTATTCCGGGTTCTCCATCACCAGGCTCTCGGTGAGTTCGAGCTTGAGCGAACCGGGAATCACGCCCGAGCGGGCGAGCACCGTCTTCACGTCGTGGAGGAGGTCGTGCCGCAGCAACTGGCGCGAGGAGACGTTAACCGAGGCGAAGATCGGCGGATCGACCTCCAGCGAGCGCTGCCACGCCGCGAGTTCCAGCGCCGTGCGCTCCAAAGCGAAGATGCCGAGGTTGACGACGAAGCCGCTCTCCTCGGCCACCGGCATGAACGTGGCCGGCGGGATGCGTCCGAGCTTGGGATGATCCCAACGCAGGATCGCCTCGAAGCCCGCCACCGTGCGGTCCTCCAAACGGACCACCGGCTGGAACAGGACCTTCATCTCGTTGCGTTCGAGCGAGCGTCGCAGGTCGCTTTCCAGCATCAAACGGTCGGAGCGCTCGGCGCGCATGTCGGCGCGGAACACCTCGATGCGGTCGCCGCCGCCGCGCTTGGCCTGGACCATCGCCGTCTCGGCGTTCTTGAACACCTCGTCGCGCTTCAGGCTGGCACCGGTCTCGTGCAGGGCCAGCCCGATCGAGACGGTGAGGAAGATCTCGCGGTCGGCATAGGTGATCGGCGTCGCGATGGCCCGGCGGATCATCTCGGCGAAGGCCAGGATGCGGTCGGATTCGCGCTCCGACAGCAGGATCACCGCGAACTCGTCGCCGGCCACCCGTGCCAGCGTGTCCTGGGGCCGCAGCAGCCGGCCGAGCCGGCGCGACAGGGTCAGCAGGATCGAGTCGCCGGCCGAGAGGCCGATCGCGTCGTTGATGCCCTTGAAGCGGTCGATGTCGAGGACGATCACCGTCGGCTTCAGCCGCGCATCCTGGCTCGCGAAGGCGATCGCCGCGTCGAGCCGGTCGCCGAACAGCTCGCGGTTCGGGAGGCCGGTGAGGCTGTCGTGCACCGCATCGTGCAGCAGGCGCTCCTCCGCGGTCTTGATCTCGGTGACGTCGGCGATGGTGCCGACGATGCGGATCACCTCGCCGTCGCTGCCGATCACCGGGCGCGCCTTGAGGCGATACCAGTAATAGGCACCGCCCGAGGTGCGCAGGCGGAAATCGTGGACGATGCGCCCGCGGCGTTCCTCGATCATGGTGTCGAGAGTCGCCGAGTAGCGCTCGACGTCGAACGGATGCAGCAGCCCGAGCCAGTTCGCCGCCGGGCCCTCCAGAGCGCCGCGCTTGAGGCCGAGCTGCACCTCGATCTCCTGTCCGGCGAAGACCCGGTCGCCGGGCACGTCCCAGTCGAACACCACGTCGCCGGCGCCGGTCAGCGCCAGCGCCCGGCGCTCGGTGTCGGACACGAGGGCGTGGGTCAGGCCGCCGCCGGCGAAGGCGTGCTGCATCACCGTGAAGCCGATCAGCATGACGATGAGGACCAGGCCGCCGATCAGCGCCGGCTGCGTCAGCTCGCTGCCGATCTGCCCGGTCACCGCGAAGCCCGCGGCCGTGACCCAGACCACGAGCAGCGTCCAGGTCGGCACCAGCAGGATGGCGCGGTCGTAGCCGTTATGGGCGGCGAGATACGCGATCAGCAGCAGCCCGACGCCGGCGACCGCTGCGATCGAGATGCGGGCGACACCTGCCGCCACCGGCGGATCGAACAGGGCCAACCCCACGAGGCCGGCCAGGAAGGTCAGCCAGAAGAACGCCACGTGGCTGTAGCGCACATGCCAGCGCGAGAGGTTGAGATAGGCGAACAGGAACACCAGCAGGGTCGCGGCCAGCACCGCCTCGGCCGAGGCGCGATAGACCCGCTCCGCGAGTTCGGTGACCGGGAAGACCCGCTGGAGGAACCCGAAATCGATGCAGGCATAGGCCAGCACCGACCACGCGAGCGCGGCGGCGGCGGGGAAGATGATCGCGCCCTTGACCACGAAGACGATGGTCAGAAACAGGGCCAGCAGGCCGCTGATGCCGATGATGATGCCCTTGTAGAGCGTCAGGCCGGCCGCCTTCTTGCGGTAGGCGTCCTGGTCCCAGAGGTGCACCTGCGGGATGTTCGGCCCGCGCAGCTCGGCGACGTAGGTGATCGTGGTGCCGGGATCCAGCGTGATGACGAACTGGTCGGCTTCCGGGTTCTCGTCCCGTTCGGGACGGATGCCCTGGCTGGCGGTGATCGCGGCGATGCGCGAACCGCCGAGATCGGGCCAGACCACGCCGGAATCGACCAGCCGGAAATGCGGCGCCACGAGGATGCGCTCGATCTGCTCGTCGGTGTCGTTGGTGAGCGCGAACACCATCCAGTCGGGGCGCGCGCCGGCGTCCCGCGCCTTCACCACGATGCGGCGGACGATGCCGTCCTTGCCCGGCGCCGTGGAGATCTGGATCAGGTCGCCGTCGGAGCGGTAGCGCTCGATCGCCGGCGTCAGGTCGATCACCGGCGCGTCGAGGGTGACGCGCACCGCTTCCACGGCCCGGGCGGAGCCGCCCGACAGGAGACCGCAGAAGAGAGCGAGTAAAAGGGCGAGGATGCGCAACGGGCGAGTGTTCCGGCCGGATACGGCGGCGAGTACGGCTCAGGTTCCGCGCAGTGGTAGAGGCGGGACCAACCGTGAGCAAGGCGGCGGAGGCCCGGCGGCCGGCGTCACCCACCGCAAGCGTGCGCGATCTGCCGAGCCGGGGATCGCCCGCGTTTGCGGCCAAATCAAGTTACGGCTGCAACCGATCGGCAAGCGATCGGCAACCGATCAAGCGGAACGAAGCGCCGCGGCGATGCGGTCGAGCGAGGGGAGCTTCTTGATCGGGCCGATGGCCGCCAGGGTCGGCGCTCCGGCCAGCACCGCGAGTCCGGCCGCACGGACGTGATCGAGGGTGACGGCGTCGACCTTGGCGATCACCTCGTCCGCCGGGATCACCCGGCCCCAGGCCAGGATCTGGCGGGCATTGCGCTCGATCCGGCCGCCCGGCGTCTCCAGCGCGGAGAGCAGCGAGACCTTCAGCTGCGCCTTGGCCCGCGCGATCTCCACGGTGTCGAGGTCGCGCGCGGCCCGCGCGGTCGCCGACAGCGTCACCGCGACGAGTTCGGGCAGGTCGGCGCCGGAGGTGGCCGCACCGATGCCGAAAAGGCCGCAATCGGAGAACGGCCAGTGGAAGGCCTGGATCTCGTAGGCGAGGCCGCGGGTCTCGCGCACCTCCTGCCACAAGCGCGAGGTGAGGCCGCCGCCGAGCACCTGCGAGAAGATGTGCAGGGCGTAGTAGGCGTCGTCGCGGAACGACAGGCCGGGCAGGCCGAGCACGAGGTTGGCCTGTTCGAGCTTCCTCGGCATCCGCCG
>CAZZZJ010000194.1:0-2573 GCA_964658355.1 Beijerinckiaceae bacterium | reverse complement strand
GGAAACGCGGCCTCGGTGAAGGCGTCGTAGACGACGTCGTCCGGCGTGTCCTCGATCCCGGCATATTCCTGCAGGATCACACCCTTCTCGCGGGCGAGCTCGCCGGCGTCGAACACCGAATCGGTCAGGATGTCGCCGAGCACGTCGAGCGCTGTGCCGACATCCTCGCCGAGGACCCGCGCGGTGTAGCTCGTCCCCTCGGCGGAGGTCGCGGCGTTGATCTCGCCGCCGAGGTTCTCGATGTCCTCGGCGATGCGCCGCGCCGAGCGCGTGCGCGTGCCCTTGAACGCCATGTGCTCGATGAGATGGCTCAGCCCGCTTTCGTCCGGGCGCTCGTGGCGCGATCCCGCCCCGACCCAGACGCCGAGCGTCGCGGTCGCGACACCCGGCATCTTTTCGGTGGCGACGGTGACGCCGTTGTCCAACGTCGTGATGCGCAGGCCCGGCGAGGCGGCGTGGGTGGCGAAGTGCTGGTTCATGCGCCCCTCGTGATGCGCGCCCGGTCCCGGATCAGGGCCTCGACCGCGGCCTGGTCGTTGGCGACCCGCGTCATGCGCTCGGGCCGGTCCATCAGGTCGGCGAGATGCGGGGGCAGGGCGGGGCGCAGGCCGCCCGTCGCGCGGCTCACCGCATCGGGGAACTTCGCGGCATGCGCGGTCGCCAGCGCGACCACCGGGGTCGCCGGGTCCTTCCGCAGGAGGCGGCGCGCGGCACGGACCCCGATGGCGCTGTGCGGATCGAGCACCAGGCCGGTGGCGGCGTGGGTCTGGGCGATCTCGTCCATCACGTCCGGCTCGGACACGGCCGTGGCGTCGAACTCCGCACGCACCTTTTCGAGGACCGCATCGTCGAGGGTGAAGCCGCCGGACTGCTTCAGTCCGGACATCAGCCGGCCGAGCGAGGATGCGTCGCGGCCGAGCGCCTCAAACAGCAGCCGCTCGAAGTTGGACGAGATCTGGATGTCCATCGAGGGCGAGGTCGTCGCCTGGACGCCGCGCAGCTCGTAGGCGCCGTGCTCGAGGGTGCGGGCCAAGATGTCGTTGGCGTTGGTGCCGATCATCAGCCGCTCGATCGGCAGGCCCATGCGCTTGGCGACCCAGCCGGCGAGCACGTCGCCGAAATTGCCGGTCGGCACCGCGAACGACACCTTCCGATGCGGCGCGCCGAGCGCCACGGCGCTGGTGAAGTAGTAGACCGCCTGGGCCGCGACGCGGGCCCAGTTGATCGAGTTGACGCCCGAGAGCTTCACCGCGTCGGCGAAGTCGGCATGCTGGAACATGGCCTTCACCATGTTCTGGCAGTCGTCGAAATTGCCGTCGACCGCGAGGGCGTGAACGTTGGGCGCGTCGACCGAGGTCATCTGGCGGCGCTGCACCTCCGACACGCGGCCGTGCGGGAACAGGATAAAGACGTCGACCCGGTCGAGCCCGCTGAACGCCTCGACCGCGGCGCTGCCGGTGTCGCCGGAGGTCGCGCCGACGATGGTGGCGCGGGCGCCGCGGGCGCGCAGCACGTGGTCCATCAGCCGCCCGAGCAGCTGCATCGCCACGTCCTTGAACGCGAGCGTCGGCCCGTGGAAGAGCTCCAGCAGGAACAGGTTGTCGTCGAGCTGCGTCAGCGGACAGATCGCCGGGTGGCGGAAGGTGGCGTAGGCCTCCTCGATCATCCGGTCGAGGTCGCCGTCGGCGATCTCGCCGTCGATCAGCGGGCGCAGCACAAGCTTGGCGGCGTCGGCGTAGCGCTTGCCCGCCAGCCCGGCGATCTCCGATGCGGGGATCGTCGGCCACGCCTCGGGCACGTAGAGCCCGCCGTCGCGGGCGAGGCCGGCGAGCAGGGCATCGGAGAACGAGAGCGGCGCGGCGGATCCGCGGGTCGAGACGTGCAGCAAGGGGGCCTCCGGGGAAGGGGCCTGCTCTACACGATGGGGCCGGGCGTGTCGAAGACCGGCCGAACCGGATCAGGCATTCGTGCCCTCGGCCTTCGTCAGCCGGCATCCGCTGATGCGCCATTGGCCGTCCTCGCCGCGCTCCAGGCTGTACACGGCGGTCCAGTCGATGCCGTCCTCGTCCTGGATCGCCACCTCCTGCGACAGGGCGCCGTCACCGATGTCCTGCATCTTTCCGAACACGAAGGTGCGGTGGCGGTAGACCGGCCGGTAGCTGTTGCGCACCATGCCGAGGAACACGTCGGCCGTCGGGAACATGCCCTGGATCGACGGCGCGGCCTGCGCATAGGCGGTCGCGGCGTCGTCGTGCACCAGCGCCTCGGCTTGCTTGGTGATCGCGGCGCGGGCCGCGTCGCGGGTGCCGTCGTCGGCGGCCTGTGCGGGCGTCAGCACGAGAGCGAGGAACAGGGCGAGCCAGCAGCGCATCGGGGACCACTCCGCCGTCGAACGCGGAGAGTGTAGCCGGCATCGCCGCCGCCGCAAGTGCGGCCTCAGGCGCCGGCGGACGCTTCCGGCTCGTGCAGGCGCTTCCAGGCGAAGACCGAAAAGACGCCGAGCAGGCAGGCGGCGATGCCGAACCAGGTGAAGGCGTATTGCAGGTGGTTGTTGGGCAGGTCGACCCGAAGCT
>CAZZZJ010000193.1:3193-6324 GCA_964658355.1 Beijerinckiaceae bacterium | reverse complement strand
TGTGGCGGACCAAGCAGGTCGAATACAGCTGGAACCTGTCGCTGATCGGCCGCTACGTCCCGTTCTGGCAGCTCACCGAGCGGGCGCTGGACTTCGCGCTGGCGGCCCATCCCGAAGTCGACCGGCGCTTGCGCGACACGCTTCTCGACGCCTATCGCGACCTCGATGCCTACCCGGAGGTGCCGGGCGTGCTCGAGCGCCTGCGCGCGCAGGGGCTTTCCACCGCCATCCTCTCCAACGGCGACGTCGCCATGCTCGGCCGGTCGGTCGATTCCGCCGGCCTCCGGACCCATCTCGACGCGGTTCTGTCCGTCGACGCGGCGCAGGTGTTCAAGACCCACCCGCGCGCCTATGCCGTCGCCCTCGATGCCCTCGGCGTCGCCGCCGAGGCGGTGCTGTTCTGCTCCTCGAACCGCTGGGACATCGCCGGCGCCACCGCCTTCGGGTTCGACTGCGCCTGGATCAACCGCACGGGCAAGCCCGACGAGTATGCCGAGCTGGCGCCGGTGGCGGTGCTGCGCGATCTCGACGGGCTGTTCTGAGGCGGGGCCTGTCCCCGCCCCCTCCGCGGGGGCGGGACTTGTGCGGGCCGGACGATCCCTCAGACCGAATTCTTCACCACGATCCAGTCCTCCACCACCAGGGCGTCGAGGCCGGTGGTGTAGAACATCAGGATCGCGTCCTCGGCCGTGTGGAGGATCGGTTTGCCCATCACGTTGAAGCTGGTGTTGAGCAGGATCGGCACATTCGTGATCTCGGAAAACGCCGCGATCAGCGCGGCGTAGGCGGGGTTGCGCGCCGGCGTCACGCTCTGGAGCCGGCCGGTGCCGTCGGCGTGGACCACGGCCGGTACCTTCTCCCGCACCGCCTCGCGCCAGACCAGGGTGCGCTCCATGTACGGGCTGTCGGCGTAGTCCTCGAACCAGTCGGGGCCGGCCTCGGCCAGGATCGAGGGAGCGAAGGGGCGGAAGGCCTCGCGGTACTTCACCTTGGCGTTCAGCGCATCCTTGGCGCCCTCCGGCCGCGGGTCGGCGAGGATCGAGCGGTTGCCGAGCGCGCGCGGGCCGAACTCGGCCCGGCCTTGGACCCAGCCGACGAGCCCGCCGGCCGCCAGGATCTTCGCCGCCTCCCGGGTCGCCGCCGCGTGGCCGATCCGCCTTGCGCGCGGCTCCCATTCCGCCAGCCGCTCCATCGGCGCGGTCGAGACGCGCGACCCGAGATAGGGCGTGAGCGGGCGGGCCTCGGGGGCGGGCCCGGTCCAGTCCGGATTGTCGGCGGCGTAGGCGAGCCACGCCGCCCCGATCGCGTTGCCGTCGTCGCCGGGCGCGGAGGGGACGTGGAGCCGGCGAAATTCCGAGCGGCCGAGCACGCGGCCGTTATAGGACGAGTTGAGGCCGCAGCCGCCGGCGATCACCAGGTTCTCGTGCGGGCTGAGCGCCCAGGCCTCGGCGACCAGGATGTCCATCAGCTCCGCGAACACATCCTGGCCGCTCTTGGCCAGGTCGGCCCAGCCGGCCTCGCCGAGGCCCGACGGGCGGCGGCTCAGGATTTCCGAGACGACGTCGCGTACGGTGGCGTCGTCGGAGAACTTCAGGCGGCCGTTCTCGGCCGCGTACAGGCGGCGGAGCTGCGCCACCAAGGCCGGGTCGGAACGGCCGTAGGGCGCGAGCCCCATGATCTTCCATTCCTCGCCCTTGAGCTGGTCGAAGCCGGCGAGATCGGTGACGAGCCCGTAGAGGAAGCCGACCGAGCCGCGGCCGCGATGGCGCCGCACCTCGGCGATGCGGCCCGACTCCATCCGGTAAAGCGCCGCCGCGCCGGTCTCGCCCATGCCGTCGACGATCACCGCCGTCGCGTCCGTGAACGGGCTGCCCCACAGGGCGTAGGCGGCGTGCGTGCGGTGGTGGGCGAACCGGTCCTGCCGCACGATCCGCGCGCGCGGATCGCCGCCGCGGCCCCGCGTCTCCTGGTCGAGCGCCAGCAGGGTGCCGTAGCCGGCCCGCGCCTGCGCGATCGCCATCTCGGCCACGAAGATGCGCTCGGCGCGCTCGGGCACGAAGGAGCGGTTCAGCACCGGCGCATGCCGGCTCAGCGCCTCGAGGGTGAAGGCGCCGCTGCGCCCCTGCCCCTCCAGGAACTCGGTGAATTGCTGCCCCCATGTCGAGGCGATCACCAGTTCGGAGCCCTGCGGCACGAATTCGGCCAGCAGCCCGACCATGCGGGTCGCGGGGTCCGGCTCGCAGTTCGGCGCGCGCTTGTACTGCAGAAAGCGCTCGGCGCCCTCGGCGAACAGCACCGCGCCGTCGGGCCCGATCAGCGCGAGCGCGGGATCGTGGAAGGTGGTGGCGAGGCCGAGATAATACCGCATCGCGGATCGGGTTAACGCCGCGGCGGCCACCCGGCAATGTCCGATGCGGATTCGCGTCAGCCGTGTCGCGCGCGCTCGATGCGGCGGGCGAGACGGGTCGCGCCGTAGACCTCGCCCAGCCGCCGCCGGGCGGCGTGGACGGGCGGCGCCTCGCGCTCGGCATGGGCGGCGGCGATCACCCGCAGCGTCGCGGCCACGGAGCGCTCCAGGCGCTGCTCGTCATGGGCCTTCACAGTCTCGTTCATCGGGCTGCCCCTCTTGGCCCCGCCATTATGCGAGCGGTGACCGGTGGCGGCAGCATCCGGGGCAGCCTTGGCTGGAAGATGGCAGCTTGGCCGTGGCGCGCGGGAGCGGCCCCGTTCGGTCGTTCGGGGGCGCGCGACGGGTGGATGGGCGATTGTCCGCGTCCGAGCCGCCGACCCGGCGCGGCGCACGCCGCCATCCCGCGGCTCGCGACCCGGGTCGGCCCCTGGACAGGCCTCCTCCTGGCTCGCGCGTATCGGGTATCTCCATCACCGGATGCTTTGCAACCTCGACTGCAACCCGTGCGAGACGCTAGAAGCGCCCGGTGGCCCTGTCCCATGCGGGCTCCGGCCTGCACCGGCCGTCGTGATGCGGATGCCGATGCACCGACGTCGAACCGAGCCCCCGGACGGGGCGCCGAGCCCCCGAGCGGTCCGCATGCAGATCGACGATCGTTTCGTCACGTGCGCGCCGAGCCACCGCACGGCCTACGATCTGTTCGCCGGCCGCTGGGCCTCCG
>CAZZZJ010000193.1:0-3093 GCA_964658355.1 Beijerinckiaceae bacterium | reverse complement strand
TGCGCGCCGAGCCACCGCACGGCCTACGATCTGTTCGCCGGCCGCTGGGCCTCCGACCTCGGCGAGGTCGTGGACGGGCTGCCGCGTGCGGGCGTGCCGATGTTCCGCAGCGACGTACGGCCCGCCATCGCGGCGGAGCACCTGGGCCGCGGCGGCCGCCTCGACGGCTACGACATCCTCGAACTCGGCCCCCTCGAGGCGGCGCACACCTACCAGTTGGAGCAGCTGGGCGCCCGCAGCGTCACGGCGGTTGAGGCGAACGCCGAGGCCTATCTCAAATGCCTGATCGTCAAGAACATGCTCGGGCTGGACCGGTCGACGTTCCATCTCGGCGACGCGGTCGGCTTCCTCGACGCGCCGGGGCCGCGCTACGACCTCCTCGTCTGCTGCGGCATCCTCTACCACATGTTCGACCCGCTCGACCTGATCCGAGCGATGGCGGCCCGCGCCGACCGGGTGTTCATCTGGACGCACTATCACGACGCCCGGGCGCGCCTGCCCCATTACAGGCCGGTCGCGATCGCGCGTGACGGCCTGCAGCTCACCGTGCACGAGGTCACCTATCGGCACCGCGCGCTCGGCGAGTTCCTGGGCGGCAACCGTCCGAAGACGCGGTGGATGGAGTTGCCGGGCATCCTCGCCGCCCTCGCCCATTACGGCTTGAGCGACGTGACGATCATCCGCGACGAACCGGAGGCCAAGAACGGACCGGCCGTCACGCTGGCTGCGCGCCGCCCGGGCTGATGCGTCCGCAGGCGACGGTACGGCCTCCGATCAAGCGGACAGACGCGCGGGCTCGGGTACAATTGGTCGGCGCGGCGACCCGCTACCAGCCCAGCCGCTCGATCACCGCATCCGGCTGCACGGGCTGCTCCGCCAGCCACGCGGCGATGTCGCCGAGGCCGTGGTGGGCGGCCGTCAGGCCGAGTTCCTCCGCGTGGATGCCGCGGGCGACGAGCAGGCTGGCGATGCCGAAGCCTCGCGCGCCGGCGATGTCGGTGCGGATCGCGTCGCCCACCGCGAGCACGCGGGCGGGATCGGGCGCGGCGCCGCCGTCGAGGGCGGCCGCGAGGGCCAGCGCCGCTTCGTAGACCGGCCGGTGGGGTTTCCCCGCATAGGTCACCGTGCCGCCGATCGCGAGATAGGCCTGGGCCAGCAGGCCGGCGCAGGGGATGAGCTTGCCCTCGCGCTCGACCACGAGGTCGGGGTTGGCGCAGATCATCGGCACGTCGCGGGCCTTCAGGGCTGCCAGCGTCGCGCGGTAATCCTCGGCCGTCTCGGTGGCATCGTCGAACAGGCCGGTATTGACCACCAGCTCGCACGCGTCGGCCGGGACCAGCATCCGGTCGAGACCGTCGAAGATCGGGCCGTCGCGCTCCGGGCCGAGATGGTGGATGCGGGCGCCCGGACGCTCCGCGATCAGCCCGCGGGTGAGGTCGCCCGAGGTGAGGATCGCGTCGTAGGCCGCCCGCGGCACGCCGTAGCCGTCGAGGATCGCCTGCACGCCGGCCCAGGGCCGGGGGGCGTTCGAGACCAGGACCACCCGGCGCGGGCGCGGGCCGGGCAAGGCGCGGAAGGCGATCAGCGCCTCGCCGGCCGCCCCGTGGGCGCGGGTGCCGTCATGCAGCACGCCCCAGACGTCGCACAGGATCAGGTCGTAGGCCTCCGCGATGCCGCGAAGGCCGGCGAGCGTCGGGATCGGGTCTGGCATCGGCGGTCTCGAGGGGACGTCGTGGGGGAACGCGCGCCGGGTTAGGCGCGGCGGCCAGGCTTGGCAATCGCGAGGCGCGATCCGCTCGGCTCGCCCGATCAGCTCGCCCGGCGCAAGAACGCCCGGAACGGGCGGCGCTCCGGCGTCGGCTCGGGCGGGTCGTCCGGCGTCGTCGGGGCGGAGGGCACCGGCGGGGCCGGGGCTTGCGCGGCGAGCACGTCGGCGCGGACGGGGCGCGGCGGGGCGAAGACGGGCCCTTGCGCGAACGGCACGTCGAGGTCGATCAGGTCGGGCACGTCGGCCTCGGCGGTCACGTCGGCCGCGACCAGGCGGATGCCGGCCCGCGCCAGCGCGGCGACGAGGTCTTCGATCGCGATGTCGGACAGGCTGCGCCGGGCGGCGCCCGGGCGCAGCAGCAGCTCGGCCGGCACCTTGACCTGGCCGACGCCGTGGCCGGCCAGCGCCACCGCGTCGAAGCGCAGGTCCACCGGCCGGTCGAGGGTGAAGCCGACCCGGCCCTTCAGCGCGGCGACGGCCCCGGCCTGCTCGGCATCGAGGTTGCGCCAGCTCGCCTGCGGCAGCGCCACGACGAGGCGGCCGGCCAAAGCCGGCTCGGCGGCGACGAGGCGCGCGATCCCGCGCAGGAAGCCGGGCTCGTAGAGCGAGAGCGGCGACAGCCCGTAGGCCACCGCCGCCTCGCTGCCGCGCCCGACGAGGTGGCGGGCGATGGTGGCCACGCGCTGCAGCATGCGCCGGTCGAGCTCGGTCGAGCGGCCGTGCCGCTCCAGCACCGGCAGGAAGGCATCCGGCGCCAGCACCGTCCCGGCGATCCGGAGCCGGGCCAGGGCCTCGTAGGACGCGACCTTGCGCTGCGGCAGGGTCACCACCGGCTGGAGGTGCACCTCGAGCCCGTCCCCGTCGAAGGCCGCGATCACGGCCTCGTCCTCGGTGGAGGAGGCCCCCGGTCCGCCGACCCGGGGCAGGCCGCGGGGCGGGAACAGGCGCGGCACCGGCATCGGGGCGGGTTCCGGCACCCGCGTCTCGGGGGGCGGCGGCACCGGGGGGACGGGAGCCGGCGGCGGTTCCGGCGGCGGCTTCGGGGCCGCGAGCACGGCGGCTTGGTGCTTCAGCCGGGCGACCTCGCCGTCCTGCGTGCCGACCACCGCCGCAAGGTCGCGCACGATGCCGCTGAGCAGGCCGATCTCGACGGTCAGCTCCTCGACCTCGCGCGGCAGCCCGGCCTGGGCCGGGTCGGGCCGGCCGGCGGCCTCGGCCCTGAGCAGGCGCGTCGACAGGGCGTCGAGTTCGGCCGAGAGCTTGTCGCAGCGCGCCTTCAACCCGTTCGCACGGGCATGGGACGCCAGCGCGCCGAGCGCCGCCAG
>CAZZZJ010000192.1:0-6380 GCA_964658355.1 Beijerinckiaceae bacterium | reverse complement strand
GCCTCGCCGTCGATGAAGACCGTCGGCTTCTGAGTCTCGCTCGCCATCGTCCGTCGCATCCTCGATGCCGGCCGCCGCCGGGGCGTCGTGTCGCGGTGCGGGAGGTGGCCGGTGCGTGCCGCCCTGTCAATGCCACGCGTCGTCAACAGCGTTTCGGGGCACCAACCGGAACGGTGCCGGTCTGCTCCGGTTGTCGGGAAAACCGATGACCGCAGGAGGTTTGGATGTCCGAAACCGCGAAGAAGACCGATCCCAAGCTCTGGGAGAAGACCAAGGACGAGGTCACGAACGGCGACAAGGGCGGCAAGCCCGGGCAATGGTCGGCGCGCAAGGCGCAGCTGGCGACGCAGGAATACAAGAAGGCCGGTGGCGGCTACGCCGGAAAGAAATCGGACGACAACCACCTCAAGCAGTGGACCGACGAGGCGTGGGACACGAAGTCCGGCAAGGAGAGCGGCAAGACCGGCGAGCGCTACCTGCCGAAGAAGGCCCGCGATGCGGTGTCGGACGAGCAGTACGAACGCTCGACCGAGAAGAAGCGCCGCGACACCTCCAAGGGCAAGCAGTTCTCGAAGCAGCCGAAGGACGTGGCGAAGAAGACCGCGGCCGCGCGAAAGGACGCCTCCGGCGTGACCAAGGCCGACCTGATGAAGAAGGCGAAGACCCAGAAGATCGCCGGACGCTCGAAGATGTCGAAGGCGGAGCTGGAGAAGGCGGTCCACGCGTGAGTCGGACTGTGCGTCGGCGCCCGCGCCGTCGTCCCGAATCGTGCCGAGGGACGAGTGGGCGGATCGGAACGAACCAGCGTATTCGCCACGCTCTCGGCGAACCCAACGAAAAAGGGGCGGCTCCTTCCGGAGCCGCCCCTTTTTCCTGTCCGGACAGACCGATCAGCGCTTCGAGAACTGGAAGCTGCGGCGAGCCTTCTTGCGACCGTACTTCTTGCGCTCGACCACGCGGCTGTCGCGGGTCAGGAAGCCTTCGCGCTTCAGGGGCGCGCGCAGCTCCGGCTCGTAGTAGGTCAGCGCCTTCGAGAGGCCGTGACGCACTGCGCCGGCCTGACCCGACAGACCGCCACCGGCAACCGTGACGGTGATGTCGTACTGGTCGACGCGGTTGGCCACCGTGAGCGGCTGGCGCAGGATCATCCGCAGCACGGGACGGGCGAAGTACACCTCGACCGCGCGCTTGTTGATGACGACCTTGCCGGTGCCGGGACGGATCCAGACGCGGGCGACCGCGTCCTTGCGCTTGCCCGTGGCGTAGGCGCGGCCTTGCGCATCGAGCTTCTGAACGTGGACGGGGGCGGCATGCTCGTTATCGAGGCCACCGGCGTTCGACCGGTTGAGGTCGGAGAGGGACTGAAGCGTCGCCATCTTAAGCGCTCACGTTCTTGCGGTTGAGGACGCCGACGTCGAACGTCTGCGGCTGCTGGGCCTCGTGCGGGTGGGCAGTGCCCTTGTAGACCCGGAGGTTGCCCATGATCTGCCGGAACAGCGGGCCGCGGGGCAGCATGCGCTCGACGGCCTTCTCCACGATGCGCTCGGGGAAGCGCCCTTCGAGGATGAACTTGGCCGACCGCTCCTTGATGCCGCCGGGGAAGCCGGTGTGGTGATAGTAGACCTTCTGGACGTACTTGCGTCCGGTGAACTTCACCTTGTCGGCGTTGATGACGATGACGTTGTCGCCGCAATCGACATGGGGCGTGTAGGCAGGCTTGTGCTTGCCGCGCAGACGGAGGGCGATGATCGATGCCAGACGGCCGACGACGAGGCCCTCCGCGTCGATCACGATCCACTTCTTGTCGACGTCGGCGGGCTTCAGCGAAAAGGTTTTCATAAGCCGAATTCCGTTGGCGCTCGGTGGTGTGTCGAAAAACGAGCCGCCGCCGCGTCGGGGGACGCAGCGGCGTTGGGCGGTGGATAGACGGGCCGGTGCCCGAGGTCAAGGCGTTTCGTGTGTTCGTAACGCCGGAAAACCGATGTTTTGGAACGGGTTCAGTACAGTGGTATCATGATACCACGTCCCGGATCCCCCGGCTTCGCGCCGCCCGTCTGCGGTGCTGTCCCTGCGCAGCGTCAATCCATGCCGCCGCCGCGCGGGGCGATCGTCAGTTTCTGAACGCCCTTGGCCGCGAGCACCGGCTTTTTCGCGCTGATGATGCGCGAGTTGACGCCGGTCCAGCCGATCTCGCCAGAGAGCCGGCCGTACTCGATCTTGGGGCAGCGGTTCATGATCACCGTGACGCCCACCGCTTCGGCACGCGCGGCCGCCGCGTCGTCGCGCACGCCGAGTTGCATCCAGATGGTCTTGGGCAGCGGGTCCAGCGCCAGCGCCTCGTCGACCAGTCCGCCGGCCGCGGCGGAGTTGCGGAAGATCTCCACCATGTCGAGCGGTTCGCCGATCTCACCGAGCGAGGCGACGACCGTGCGTCCGAGCAGGGTCTGCCCGGCGAGGCCCGGATTGACCGGGGTCACCGCGTAGCCGCGGTCGAGCAGATACTTCAGAACGATCCAGCTCGGCCGTGCCGGGTTCGCGGAGGCGCCGACGAGGGCGACCGTGCGCGTCGCCCGCAGGATGGTTCGGATGTGGGAGTCGGCGTAGCGGCCGTGGCGCGTGGCGAGGCCGTCGGGGACCTGGTCGAGGGTCGGGATCATCGGGCGTCGCTTCATCTTCGGATCGCAGGTCGCCCCTGCTTACGGGTGCTTGTGGATGGGGTCGACCCAGTGGACGGTTTCGGGTCGCTCGACGGGCTCGACACCGGGGATGTTGACGACCACCGCCTCGTTGTCGGAGCGCACCAGGACGCATTGCAGGGTCTCGTCGGGCGAGGCGTTGATCTCCTGGTGCGGCACGTAGGGCGGCACGAAGATGAAGTCGCCGGGGCCGGCCTCGGCCACGTATTCGAGCCGGTCGCCCCAGCGCATCCGGGCGCGGCCCGAGAGCACGAAGATCACGCTCTCCAGGGCGCCGTGATGGTGCACCCCGGTCTTGGCGTCGGGCTCGATCGCCACGGTGCCGGCCCAGATTTTCTGCGCGCCGACCCGGGCATGGTTGATCGCCGCCTGCCGGAACATGCCCGGCGTCTGCGCGGTGTTGGGGTCGAGCCGGTCGCCCGGGATCACCCGGATCCCGTCGTGCTTCCAGCGTTCGTCATCGGACGGCGGGTGGTCGTGGTTCGAGGCCTCGTCCTGCATCGTATCCGCTCCCGGTGCCGTCATCGCGATCCGGGACGTGACACCGGCGGCAGATCAGGCGCAAGGGGCGCCCAGTGCACGGGGCGAAACGTGTGCAACGAGGCGCGGCGGCCTGGGAAGCGTCGGGAACGCGGCATTACGGACGCTTGATTGCCGCGCGTCCTGCGCAACTTCATGGCGATGAGCCTGAACGTACCGCCCGCACGGCCGCTCGCACCGCGACCGACCCTCTTCTGCCTCCACTTCCTCGGTGGCAGCGCGCGGGAATGGGCCTCCGTGGCCGAACGTCTCGGCCCTGACGTCGCGTGCGTGCCGATCGATCTGCCCGGCTTCGGCGATGCCGCCGACGTGGACGGCTACGACCTCGCCGCGATGGCCGATCACGTCGCCGCGCGGATCCGTGCGGCGGCACCGACGCGCTGGCTGATCGCCGGACACAGCATGGGCGCGAAGGTCGCGCTGGTGTTGGCGCGACGCGCCGAGGACGGCGAGTCCGGGCTCGAAGGCCTCTCGGGCCTCGTCCTGTTCGCCGGTTCGCCACCGAGCCCCGAGCCGATGGAGGAGGCGCGCCGCGAGGCGATGATCGCCTGGATCGGGGCCGACGCGTCGACCCGGCGGGCCGAGGCCCGAACTTTCATCGAGGACAACGTCGGCGCGCCTCTGCCCCCGGACCGGACCGAGGCCGCGATCGCCGACGTGCTGCGCGCCGCGCCGGCGGCGTGGCGGGCATGGCTCGCCCACGGCAGCCGCGAGGATTGGTGCGCCCGCATCGGCATTCTGCGCACGCCTGCCCTGATCGTCGCCGGATCGGAGGACGGCGACCTCGGCCCGGAAGCGCAGGCAGCACTGATGGCACCGCATTGCAGCGCCGCTCGCCTCGTCACGCTCGACGGCGCCGGCCACCTGCTGCCGCTGGAGCGGCCGGAGGCGGTCGCCGACCTGATTCGCGGTCAGGTCTTCGCCTCGGATATGCAGCGGCCCGAAGCGCCGGTGATCGACGCGAGCTATCGTGCCCTCATCGCGTCAGACCGGGTGAACGGTCGCCTTCGCCGAGCGCTCCTCGACCGGGCCGAGCCCGACGATCCCGACTATCGACCGCAGGCCCTCGATGCGATCGAGCTCGCGATCCTGCGGGCTGTCGTAGCCCGCGTGCTTCCGCAGGCAACCGGCATTGACCTTGCCGCGCGGATCGACGCGCGGCTCGCCACCGGCCGCGGCGACGGTTGGCGGTTCTCCGCCCTTCCACCGGATGCGGAGGCCTACAGAGCTGCGCTGCGCAGCCTCGATGCTGCGGCCCAGGGCGAGGGAAGCTACTTCGTCGCCCTCGAGGGCGAGGCGCAGGATCGCCTGCTCCGGACGATCGAGGCGGGAACGCTGCCGGGCGGGCGCGCCCTCCGGCTCGACCCTCGGCAATTGACGTTCTGGTTCGAGGATCTGCGCGCCGACGTGGTGCGCACCTGGCTCGCGCATCCCGCGGCTTTGGCCCGAATCGGATTTTCCGGCATCGGCGCGGGCGGCGACGGCGCGCGGCCGGTCGGGTTCACCGAGGTCGGGTTGGGCGCGCACGAGGCCTGGGAGCCGATCGCGCAGGGCGGGAACGCACGATGAATCTCGATGCCATGAAGCGCTACGCCACCGACGCGGTCGTCGATGCGGTGGTGATCGGAACGGGTGCCGGCGGTGCGCCGCTGATGGCGCGGCTCGCCGCCGCGGGTCTCAGCGTGGTCGCACTGGAGGCCGGCCCGAACTTCGACCCCGAAACGTTCGCATTCGACGAGACGCTCGCCGACGAGATCTACTGGACCGACGAGCGCCTGAGCGGCGGGTCGACCCCCGAGGCCTTCGGCGGCAACAACAGCGGCACCGGCGTCGGCGGCTCCACCCTGCACTGGGGCGCGTTCTGTCCGCGGGCAGACCAGCGCGACCTGATGATCAGGACCGAGACCGGCGAGGGCGCCGACTGGCCGCTGAGCTACGACGACCTGCTGCCGTTCTACGAGCGCGTCGAGGCCTTCATCGGCGTCTCCGGTCCGCAGAGCTATCCGTGGGATCCGCGCCGGCGCTACCCCCTCGCGCCAGTGCCGCGCAATGCCTCCGCGCAGATCATGGCCGAGGCCTGCGCCGGCATGGGTATCCGCGCCACGGACGCGCCCGCGGCCGTCGTCTCGCGTGATTTCCCGCAGGAGAACGGCCCGTTTCGAGCGGCCTGCATCAACTGCGGCTACTGCCACCAGGGTTGTCGCAACGGCGCCAAGACCAGCATGGACGTGACCTACCTTCCATTGGCATTGGCCCACGGCGCCGAGATCCGCCCGGAGGCCCGGGCCCATTGGCTCGAGCGCGATCGTGACGGTCGGATCGTCGCGGTCGTGTATCGGCAGGGCGGGATCGATCACCGGCAGCGGTGCGCGCAGGTCTTCCTCTGCGCCGGCTCGGTCGAGACCGCCCGGCTGCTTCTGCATACCGGGCTCGCCAACGGCAGCGGCCAGGTCGGACGCAACTACATGGGCCATGTCGCGACCCAGGTCTGGGGCACGTTCGATGCCGAGACGCGGCCCAACAAGGGCTATCCGTCGTCGCTGATCACCGAGGACATGATCCGGCCGAAGGATGCCGACTTCGCCGGTGGCTATCTGGTGCAGAGCCTCGGCGTCGCGCCGCTGACGTTTGCCAACTCGGTGGCTCGCGGTCGCAAGCTCTGGGGCAAGGCGCTGGGCGACTACCTTGCGAAATACAACCACGTCGCCGGCATCGGCATCAACGGCGAGACGTTGCCCAGCGACACCAACCGGCTGACGCTGGCCGACGAGACCGACGCCCTCGGCATGGGCAAGGCGCGGATCGATTTCGGCTACGGCCGCAACGAGGAGCGGCTGAACGCCCACGCCACGAAGCTGATGACCGACTTGTGGACGCAGGCCGGTGCCCGCGACATCTGGGCGCTCGATCGCGTCGCCCACACCATCGGCACTTGTCGTATGGGGCATGACGGCGATAGAGCGGTGGTCGACCCGTTCGGCAGGTCCTTCGACGTCCCGAACCTATGGATCTGCGACGGCTCGACGTTTCCGAGTTCGCTTGCAGCCAACCCGGCGCTCACCATCATGGCGCTGAGCCTGCGCAGCGCGGAGAAGGTCCTGAGCGGACGCTGATCGTCGAACCTGGAACTGGCGGGCGCTTCCC
>CAZZZJ010000191.1:4887-6421 GCA_964658355.1 Beijerinckiaceae bacterium | reverse complement strand
GCGCCAGAACGGCGGCAGCATCTCGATGGCGTAGAAGCTGCCGCCGAGGAACGTCAGCGGCGTGACGACGAGGAGCGGCACAAGCTGCAGCTTCTCGAACCCGTCCGCCCACAGGCCGATGACGAAGCCGAACAGGCTGAAGGTCACCGCCGTCAGCACCAGGAAGGCCAGCATCCACAACGGGTGCTCGATATGCAGCGGCACGAACAAGGCGGCGGTGGCGAGGATGATCAGCCCGATCAGGATCGATTTCGAGGCCGCCGCTCCGACATAGCCGAGCACCACCTCCACCGGCGAGATCGGCGCCGACAGGATCTCGTAGATCGTGCCCGCGAAGCGCGGGAAGTAGATGCCGAACGAGGCGTTCGCGATGCTCTGCGTCAACAGCGCGAGCATCACGAGGCCCGGCACGATGAACAGCCCGTAGGGCACGCCGTCGACGGTGCTCATCCGCGATCCGATCGCCGCGCCGAACACCACGAAGTAGAGAGAGGTCGAGATCACGGGCGCGAGGATGCTCTGCATCGCGGTGCGCCAGAACCGGCTCATCTCGAACCGGTAGATCGCGCGGACGGCCGGCCAGTTCATGCGCGTTCCCTGACGAGATCGACGAAGATGTCTTCCAGGGACGACTGGCTGGTGCGCAGGTCGCTGAATCGAATGCCGGCCGCCGCCAAGTCGGTGAGCAGACCGGTGATGCCGGTGCGCTCCCCCTTGGCGTCGTAGGTGTAGACGAGTTCGTGGCCTTCGGCGGCAAGGGCGAGGCCGCGTTCGGCCAACGCCTCGGGCAACGCGGCGAGCGGTGTCTGGAGCTGCAGCGTGAGCTGCTTGCGCCCGAGCTTGCGCATCAGCTCGGCCTTCTCCTCGACGAGGATGATCTCGCCCTTGCGGATCACGCCGATCCGATCGGCCATCTCCTCGGCTTCTTCGATGTAGTGCGTGGTCAGGATCACCGTCACGCCCTGCTCGCGCAGGCGCCGCACGAGGCGCCACATGTCCTGGCGCAGCTCGACATCGACGCCCGCCGAGGGCTCGTCGAGGAACAGCACCGTCGGCTCGTGCGACAGCGCCTTGGCGATGAGGACCCGGCGCTTCATGCCGCCCGACAGCGTCATCAGCCGGGCGTCGCGTTTCTCCCAGAGGGAAAGGTCGCGGAGAACCTGCTCGATATGCGCCGGATTCTTCTTCAGGCCGAACAGGCCGCGGGTGAAGCTCACGGTGTTCCACACGCTCTCGAACGCGTCGGTGGTGAGTTCCTGCGGCACGAGGCCGATCGCCTTGCGCGCGCCGCGATAGCCCGACGCGATGTCGTGCCCGTCGACCGTCACGGTGCCCGTGCTCGGGGTGACGATGCCGCAGACGATGTTGATCAGCGTCGACTTCCCGGCCCCGTTCGGCCCGAGCAGCGCGAAGATCTCGCCGCGCGCGATCGCGAGGTTGACGGTCTTGAGCGCCGACAGGCCCGAGGCATAGGTCTTCGACAGGTTCTCGATGGAGATGATCGGCGTCATCGTGGCCCGTTCAGGAGGATCCG
>CAZZZJ010000191.1:0-4787 GCA_964658355.1 Beijerinckiaceae bacterium | reverse complement strand
CTCGGCCTCGCGCTCGGCTTCCGAGCGGCGGCGCTTGTAGTCGGCGAGCACCGCGGCGGCTTCCTCGCGCAGGCGCTTGGCCTCGTCGAGCTCGTGCCGGACGCGGGTGGCGCGGCCGTCGAGGCCCTTGGTCATGACCTTGAAGCCGCCGACCTTCCAGACGATCGCCATGAAGACGAGGAAGGCGACCGCGACCCAGAATTCCGCTGTCATCAACATGGTCGGTTCTTCCGTCTCAGTGCGCGGTCGCGGTAGAGTTGAGGGCGCGGTCGAGGCTGGCCTGATCCGGAGCCTGGCCCGTCAGCCGCTCGACGATGGCAACCGCCGTCTCGCCGGCGATGGCGCGGACGTTGCCCATGGCTTCCTGCGTCCGGCTCTGGATCGTCGCCTCGGAGGCTGCGATCTTCTGGTTGAGCTCGGCCTCGAGCGCCTTGCGCTTCGTCTCGGCCGCGGCCGAAAGTTCGTTGCGGGTGCTCTGTGCGATCTCGCGGGCCTTGCCCTGCGCATCGCGCAGCGACTTGGCGTAGGCCTCGCCGGCGGCGTCGGCCTCCGTCTTCATCGCCTGCGCCTGATCGAGATCGGCGGCAAGACGCGCGGCGCGGTCGTGCAGGATGCCCTGGATGCGCGGCAGCGCGATATTGGCCATCAGCCAGTAGAGCAGGCCGAAGGCGAGGGCGAGCCAGATCAGCTGCGCCAGGAAGGTGTGGGTCTCGAAGGGCGGGAAGGCGGCGGCGTGCGCCGGCTCCGCGGCACCGGCCGGAACCATGTGGACGTCGGACCCGGGAGGCGGTGTGGTGATGGAATTCGGCTGCGCCATGGCCCCGTCCGTATGACGTAGAATGAGAGATGGAGCGCTCGCGCGAGGGGCGGAGCGCTCACCGGTGATCGGCCGCCGCGTCCTCGAATGGCGCGGCGGCAGTGTCGGCGTCGATCAGACGGCGAACAGCAGGAGCAGGGCGATCAGCAGCGAGAAGATGCCGAGCGCTTCCGTCAGCGCGAAGCCGAGGAGCAGCGTGGCGCGCTGGCCGTCGGCGGCCGAGGGGTTGCGAAGGGCGCCTGCCAGGAACTGGCCGAACAGGTTGCCGAGGCCGATGCCCGCGCCGGCCATGCCGAGGCAGGCGAGGCCGGCGCCGATGTACTTCGCAGCGACGGGATCCATAGAAAACTCCTGAAGTGTCTTGAAACGAGTGCGTCGTTTGCCGCGGGTGGAGCCGGCCTTGTTCAGTGGCCGGGGTGAAGCGCGTCGTTGAGGTAGATCGCCGTCAGCGTCGCGAAGACGTAGGCCTGAAGCGCCGCAACGAGGAATTCGAGAGCCGTCAGCGCGATCGTCAGGAACAGCGGGAGCGGCGATAGCACGCTCCATGCGCCCGCGGAAAGCAGCCCGACCACGAAGAATGCGAAGATCTTCATCGCGATGTGCCCGGCGAGCACGTTCGCGAACAGACGCACCGACAGGCTGATCGGACGCGAGATGAAGGAGATCACCTCGATCGGCACGAGCAGCGCCAGCAGCGGCTTGGGCACGCCCTGCGGCACGAACAGGCCGAAGAAGTGCGCGCCGTGCTTCATCACGCCGTAGATCACGACCACCGAGATCACCAGGGCGGCGAGCCCGAAGGTGACGACCAGGTGGCTGGTCACCGCGAAGGCATAGGGAATCATGCCGAACAGGTTCAGGATCAGCACGAACATGAACAGCGAGAACACCAGCGGCATGAACCGCTTGCCGCCGTCGCCGGTGGCCTGGTGCAGGGTGTCGGCGATGAATTCGTAGAAGATCTCGGCCAGCGACTGCATCCGGCCCGGCACCACCGAGCGGCTTGAGGTCGCCACGATCGTCAGCAGCGCGATCACGCCGACGGCCGCGAACATGTAAAGCGCCGACTGGGTGAAGGCGAGTTCCTGGTGGCCGAGATGCCCGAAGGGCAGGATCGACTTAAGCTCGAACTGATGAATCGGATCCGGTCGCAAGGCGACGGAGTGCCCCGGGTCGATGCTGGCCGCCATGCCGTCTTCCGCCCTCATGCGTCGCTGCCGGCGGCCAGCATGGCCGAAACCGGTCGTTGGTCACAAAACACCGGTCGCCCTCACGGATCCCGTGGGGTGTCCCGTCCGGAACGGGCTCCGGCGAAACCGGACGCCCGCATCACGTTGAACACGCCTGCGACGAACCCCAGCATCAGGAGTACGATCAGGCCCCAGGGTTTCGTCCCGAGCATCCGATCGAAGATCCAGCCGAGCACCCCGCCCGCGATCACGCCGGCGACGAACTCCGTGGAGAGCGTCATGGCCTGCCCGAGGGAGGATGGACTTCCGGACGACCCTGAACGCGGCGAATGAGCGGGAGCGGCCGGGGGCCGCTTCCGTTCGATCTGCGTTTCGAGACGTCGGAGCCTCGCTGAGAGTTCGCTGTCGGGCGGCGCAGGCCGTCCGGCTTCCCCCTCGTCCCTTGCGTCGTTGCCGCTCACGGCGAAAACTCACATCGGCGAGAGGAACGAAACCGGGCGGATTGCCTCCTTCGAGCGCGGCGCACCTTAGTTTCGGGGCCTACGAGTGTCAAGGCTCGAAAGGCCAAGCTTAAATCGTTCTCGGCATTGAGGAATTTCCGTTCGAGACCGTGCGCGTGCGAAGGCACGCGCCGGCACCGTCCGGACGCTTCCTCAGGCTCCGAGGATCGGCTTGATGATCTTCTCGATTCCGTCCACCGTCATCTCGCCGGTGTAGCGCTCGCCGTTGATGAAGAAGGTCGGCGTCGAATCGACCTTGAAGGTATCGAGACCGCGCTGCTTCACGCCGTTCACGGCGGCGTAGAGCTTCTGATCCTTCAGGCAGGCCTCGAACTTCTCCTTCGAGAACCCGGCCTGCTTCAGCATCTGCTCGAGGGCGTCGACGGGCTTCGGCGTGAAGGCCCAGGCCGGCTGCTGGTCGAACAGCAGGTCGGTGATCGGGTAGTACTTCGCGTCGCCGTCGCAGCGCGCCAGCATGAAGGCCGCGGTCGCGAGGGGGTCCAGCGGGAACTCGCGCAGGGTAAACCGCACCTTGCCGGTGTCGATGTAGCGTTCCTTGAGGGTCGGATAGGTCGCCTTGTGGAAGGCCGCGCAGTGCGAGCAGGTCATCGAGGCGTACTCGATGATCGTCACCTTCGCGTCCTTGGGGCCGAGCCAGACGTCGCCCAGCGGGCCCGGCTGCATCAGGCCGTCGACCGATACGCTCTCTGCGAGGGCCGCTGCGGACAGTTTCGGGAGGATGAGGGCGGCGCCGATGGCGAGCCCCGCGGTCTTCAATGCGTCGCGCCGGGTGATCATGGCCGTGGCTGCCTTCGCGTGCGGTCCTGTCGTCGTGTCGGGACTGCGGTAACCGCGCGGGCGCATCGTGGCAAGGTTCCGCATGCACCCTGTCGGTGCAGCATCGCGGTCGATTCGACGCGGAGTTTCGCCTCGGAACGGGCGCCTACCGCTTCGGGGCCGTCGCGGCGATCGCAAGGCCGAGCCGGTCGAGGGCGTCGCGCAGGCCTTCGTGCTCGATCGCCGACACCGCCTGAGCGATCTCGCCGCGCCGCGCCGGGTCGACCACCGCGTCCGGGGCGCGGCGCGCCGTCCGCCCGACGCGGTCCTGCTGCAGCACGATCCGGCCGACGCAGGCCCAGCCGTAATGGGCGTTGATCCGCTGGATGACCACCGGCGCGAGATGCTGCAGTTCGATCGCGAACACGCCTTCGACCCGCACCACGAGGGTGCCTGAATCGGGTGCATCCTCCGCCTTTCGCCGGCGTTTCGGCCATTCGAGCTTCGAGGGCCGGCAGAACTTCGCCAGCCGCTCGCCGACGATGTCGGGCCATGCCGCCAGGATGTCGGTCGACGCGAAGCCCTGCGCCGCGAAGGCCGGGCCGATGCAGCCCTCGATCAGTTCGGCCAGCGGTTTGACGCGCGCCATGCTTTTTGGGGGTCCCGCCGGGTGAGGACAACAGGATAGCGCAAGGCCGGCGGCAAAGGGAGCGCTTTCGGGTCCGGCCCCATGCCGCTATGCCTGCCGGCGATGCGCGCGTCCGATCCATCCCCGAAGGCCGCCGACCTCCTGGTCTGGTACGACCGGCACCGCCGCGTCCTGCCCTGGCGTGCGCTGCCCGGCGAACGGCCCGATCCCTACCGGATCTGGCTCTCGGAGGTGATGCTGCAGCAGACTACGATCGCGGCGGTCAAACCCTATTTCGCGACGTTTCTCGCGCGCTTCCCCGACGTGGACGCGCTCGCCGCGGCGCCGGAGGAGGCGGTGATGTCGGCCTGGGCCGGGCTCGGCTACTATTCACGGGCGCGCAACCTCCATGCCTGCGCCAAGGTGGTGGCGGCGGCCGGCCGCTTTCCCGATACCCTCGACGGCCTGCGCAAGCTCCCCGGGATCGGCGCCTACACCGCGGGCGCGGTAGCGGCCATCGCCTTCGACCGGCCGGAGGCGGCGGTGGACGGCAACGTCGAGCGCGTGATGACGCGGCTGTTCGCGATCGAGACAACCCTGCCCGGCGCCCGGCCGGAGATCCGGCGGGTGACGCAGGAGCTCGTGCCCGGCGACCGGCCGGGCGATTTCGCGCAGGCCGTGATGGATCTCGGCGCGACGATCTGCACGCCGAAACGCCCGGCCTGCGCGCTCTGCCCGTGGATGGCGCCCTGCCGCGCCCGCGCGGCAGGCGATCCGGAGACCTTCCCGCGCAAGGTCAAGGCGGTGAAGGGAACGCTGCGACGCGGGGCGGCCTTCGTCGCGATCCGGGCCGGCGACGAGGCCAGCATCGTTCT
>CAZZZJ010000190.1:0-6422 GCA_964658355.1 Beijerinckiaceae bacterium | reverse complement strand
AGGGTCAGGCCGATCTCGTCGAGGCCGTTGAGCAGGCTCTCCTTGCGGCCGGGATCGATGTCGAAATGCAGCGTGCCGCCGTCCGGGCCCTTGATGGTCTGGGCTTCGAGGTCGACGGAAAGGGTGGCGTTGGCGCCGCGCTCGGCATCCTCGAACAGCTTCTCGAGGTCTTCCGGGGAGACCACGATCGCCAGGATGCCGTTCTTGGCGCAGTTGTTGAAGAAGATGTCGGCGAAGCTCGTCGAGATCACGCAGCGGATGCCGAAATCGGTCAGCGCCCAGGGCGCGTGCTCGCGCGACGAGCCGCAGCCGAAATTGTCGCCGGCCACCAGGATCCGGGCGTTGCGGTAGGCGGGCTGGTTCAGCACGAAATCCGGGTTTTCCGAGCCGTCGTCGCGATAGCGCATCTCCGCGAACAGCCCCTTGCCGAGGCCGGTGCGCTTGATCGTCTTGAGGTACTGCTTCGGGATGATCCGGTCGGTGTCGACGTTGATGATCCGCATGGGCGCCGCGACGCCCTCCAGGGTCGTGAACTTGTCCATCTCTCTTGCCAGCCTGCCTTGCAGCCCGCCGAGTTCGGACGGGTGTCTCGCGCCATCCTAACAGCCGCGGCCGGCCCCTGGAAGTTTCAGGACAGGTGCCCGGCGCGCAGGGCGCCGTCGTGGATCGCCGAGGCGACCAGGGCGCCCGCGACGCCGGCGCGGCGGAGCGCCGACAGGTCGTCCGGACCACGGACGCCGCCCGCGGCGTAGATCCGGCGATCGGGCGCCATGCGCGCGGCTGCGTGCAACCCGGCGAGGTCGGGCCCGGCGCCGACGCCGATGCGCGCGAGCGTCATCACGATCACCTCCCGAGGCCAGTGGCGGGCCTCCGCGTGCAGGGCGGAGGGCCCGAGCCGCGTCGCGCCGCGGCTGTCGAGCGACAGCACGGCCCGGTCGCCCAGCCGGGCAACCAGGCTGTGGTCGGCCTGGCTCTCGCTGCCGAGCACCGGGCGGCCGAGGCCGGCGGCGAGGAACGCCTCGACGGTGGCCGCCTCGGCGAAACCCGCATCGACCCAGAGGCCGACGCCGGGGCAGGCCCGCGCGATCGCCTCCAGCGCCCGGCGATCGGGCAGGGCGCCGTCGATGATCGCGTCGAGGTCGGCGACGTAGAGCGTGCCGGTCGGGATCGCATCGAGAAGCCCGCGGGCGACGTCGGCCGGCGCGGCCCCCTTTGCCAAGGGCGTCTCGATCGGGGCATAGCTCTGGCGCTCGCCGGCGCGCGCCCGCACCACCCGTCCGTGGCGCAGGTCGATCACCGGAATCACCGCGAACGGTGCCTTCGCGCCTTCGTCGCCCATCAGTGAGATCGCCCTTGGCCGCCGCGCATCCGCTTTCCCGCCACGCCGAGCCGATGGGACACGCCAGGACGATCGGATGGGATCTCGGCGGTGTGCACGTCAAGGCGGCGCTCGTCGAGGAGGGCATCGTCCGCGCGGTGGTGCAGGCGCCGTGCCCGCTCTGGCGCGGCCTGCCCGCCCTCGACGCCACCTTCGCCGGCCTGCCCGACTGGGCGCGGGGGGAGGCGGCGCATGCCGTCACGATGACCGGCGAGCTCACCGATTGCTTCGTCGACCGGACCGACGGCGTCGCACAGCTCGCGGGCTGGGCGGCGAAGCACCTCGCCGGAGACGTCGCGATCTACGCCGGGCGCGCCGGCTTCGTCGTGCCGCAGGAGGCCGAACCGAACACCGCCGCGATCGCGTCGGCGAACTGGCACGCCACCGCGGCTTTGATCGGGCGGCACGTGTCCGACGCGCTGCTCGTCGACGTCGGCTCGACCACCGCCGACCTGATCCCGATCGTCGGAGGCCGTGCCGCCGCCACCGGCTACAGCGACGCCGAGCGCCTGGAGACGGGGGAGCTCGTCTATACCGGCGTCGTGCGCACGCCGCTGCTGGCGCTCTCCGACCACGCCCCGTTCCAGGGCCGCCGCACCCGGCTGATGTCCGAGACCTTCGCGCACGCGGCCGACATCCACCGCATCACCGGAGACCTTCCCGAGGGCGCCGACCAGCAGGCCAGCGGCGACGGCAAGGGCAAGTCGCTGCCCGAGAGCGAGACGCGGCTCGCCCGGATGATCGGCCGCGACCGGGGGGAGGGGACGGCCGAGGCCTGGCGGGCGCTCGCCGGCCATTTCGCCGAGGCGCAGCTGCGCCTGCTCCACGATGCGGCGGCAGACCTGCTCTCGCGCCCCGATATCCCCGCCGCGGCGCCCTTGATCGCCTGCGGCGCGGGCGCGTTCCTCGGCGAGTCCCTGGCCCGGCGCCTCGGGCGACGGTGCCTTCCCTTCACCGAGGTGCTGGCGGGGTCGATCGCCGGACGCCCCGACTGGGCCTCCACCTGCGGCCCGGCGCTCGCCGTCGGGCTGCTCTTCGCCGATCCCGCCCACTCGAAGGAGACCCGATGACCGCCCTGAAGATCCTCGCCCGCGTCCTGACCGCCCGGGTCGGCCCGCATATCGAGCTGGCGCTCGCCACCGAGGACGGCGAGACCGTCAAGGTGCTGGCGACCCCGGATCAGATCGACAGGCTGATCGACGAGCTGGAGGACATGCTTCACGCGCCGGAGGTTCCGGACGACGACGAGCCGCCCGAAGCGGCGTGATCGCCTCGCGTCGAGTAGGGCGCGGTTCTTCCCTTCCGCTTCTGCGGGGGAGGGTGGGCTTCGCGTCGGCGAAGGTCGGGGGCGGGGGGCCACGCGTGCCGAACCTCGCGCTTCCCCTCTTCCGACTTGGTCGGACCAGCCCCTACCGGAGAAAATCCCCGAACGCCCGCGGGCTGTCGTCGGTCTTGATCGCGCGGGTCACCGTCAGGGTCTCCGTGTCGATCACCGAGAGAGTGTTCGAGCCCCAGTTGGCGACGATCACCGAGCGGCCGTCGGCGCTGGTCGCGATGCCCTCGGGATGGTCGCCGACCTCGATCCGGGTCTCGGGGACGAGGGTCGCGCGGTCGAACACCGTCACGGTGCCGGAATACTGGTCGGTGACGAAGCCGCGCTTGTCCGTCAGCGCGATGACGTAGGGGCGCTTGCCGGTCTTCACCCGGCCGACCTCGCGGCCCTCGCCGAGATCGATCACCGAGACGTCGTCGCCGGTGACGTTGGCGGTGTAGGCGCGCTTGGCCTGCGCATCGAGGGTGATGCCGAACGGGTGCCGGCCGACGGGGATCGTCTTCGTCTCGCGGCGGGTCGCGGCGTCCACCACCGAGACCGTGTCGGCCTCGCGGTTGGCGACCAGCAGGGTCGTGCCGTCCGGGGTGACCGCGATGCCGGACGGCGAGGCGCCGACCGCGATCTCGCCGTCGAGCCTCAGCCCCGCCGCGCCGTCGCCGCTCCCTGGCACCAGCACGAACAGCCGCTGGGCGTACCAGTCGGCGACGTAGACGGCGCCGCCCTTCGGGTTCGCCGCGATGCCGAGCGGTCCTCCGGGCAGGGTCAGCACCTGCACCACCTTGCGCGCGTCGAGATCGATGACGGCGATGCCCGGGGCGTCGGGGCAGGTCACGTAGGCGGTCCTGCGGTCGGGCGAGAGCGCGATGCCGGCCGGCGAGCCGGCGACCGGGATGCGCTGCAGGATCGTGCCGGCCTCGAGGTCGATCACGTCGACGGCGTTGTCGCCCTGTACCGTGACGACCGCCTCGGCGGCGCGCGCCGAGAGCGGTGCGAGCCACAGGGCGCAGGCGAGCGAGAGGCCGGCACGCAGCCGGCCTCCGCTCCGCGATGGCGTCGCGGGGCTCAAGAGCCCTTCTCGACCTTCGCCTTCAGGGCGTCGAGGCCGGTGCGGTAGAGGCCGCGCACGGCCTTCTGCGAGGCCTCGTCGTTCAGCTCGGGCGGGGGATCGTTGTTCATGTAGCCGCGGTAGAACGCGCCGTCCCACGAGACCTTCGACTTGCCGTCGCCGTCCGCCTCGACCTTCAGCGTGGACGAATAATCGTTCACGGGCAGCGTCTTCACGTCGACCTTCTCGATCCGGTACGAGTAGCTCATCTTCTCGGCGGAGTACTTGTACAGGTTCTCCTCGACGGTGGCGCCGCCCTTCAGGGTCAGCGTGCGCTTGGCC
Organism: Beijerinckiaceae bacterium; assembly: GCA_964658355.1. Taxonomy (GTDB): domain Bacteria; phylum Pseudomonadota; class Alphaproteobacteria; order Rhizobiales; family Beijerinckiaceae; genus Methylobacterium. The sequence continues at coordinate 2,324 of CAZZZJ010000190.1, read as the reverse complement.
TTGTCGGGGGTGTTGCCGTCCGTGCCCTCGGTCTTCTCGACCGGTGGCAGCCAGCTCATGTCCTGGAAGTTGCCGATCACCTTCCAGACCTTGTCCGGGCTCGCGTTGATCTCGACGGTCTCCTCGACCTTCTTGCGGGTGGGGCCGTGGGCCTGAGCCGTGGTCGCCGCCAGCGCGGCGATCACCACGGCGCTCGTGAGGGCCAGTCTTCTCATCAGCATGTCACTCCTGAAGCTCCGCCGTCTCGTGCGGCGTCGGTGTCGGCGAGGATGCGACCGTCCGTCCCGAGATGGGCGGCGACCTTGTCCTCGATCCAGTCCCAGGCCTCCCGCTCGCGCGGGCCGGCCGTCTTGGATATCGCGATGGCGAGATAGCGCATCTCGGCCATGACCTTGTCGGGCGTCAGCATGTGAAGCCGCGTCGAGAGGATCGCCGCCTCCAGGACGGCCGCCTGCGCCCGGTTGTAGCCGATGAACGGGGCATGCGCCGCCGCGTGGACCAGGCGTCCACGGTAGCGCGGCCGGGTCGCGTCGGCCTCGACCGACTCCACCGCGAACTCGGCATGGCCGAAGCTGTCGGCGAGGCGCCGGCCCGGGATGCGGTCGCACGCGACCGTCGGCCAGTCGCGGCGCCCGGTGACCGCGCCCGCGATCACCCGGACGTCGCGCGGGCTCGAGGCGCAGAAGCTCGGGTTGGCCTCGAGGTTGAGGATCGTCGGCGAGGGCCGGAACGGCGCCAGCACGTAGTCGTCGCCCTCCGCGATCAGGCCGAAGGGCACGAGGTGCAGCGCGCCCTCGCGCGAGAGCGTCGTGACGATAGTCTCCAGGATCAGCGGCACGGGCTCAACGCTCCCCGGCCGGGACGAGCTTGCCGCAGACGAGCTTTTGCGCGGGCGCCTGGGGCGTTTCCGACACCGACGCCTCGGCCGCGGCCTCGTCCGGCGCGATGGTGCGGGGCGCCGAGGCGCCGGCCTCGGCCGCAACCTGCGCGTCGCGCGTGCCCTGCGGCGCGTCCGGGCCGGAATGCTTGGTGTGGCCGGCCTTCTTGAAGGCCGTGGTGTCCTCGACCTCGGCGTCGGCGGCGCAGGCCCAGTCCAGCGGCTCGTCCTGCACGTAGCGTTTCCCCAAGCGCCACGCGGTCTCGGCCTTGGTCAATTCGCCGCCGAGGTAGAAGGCGTGGGCGCCGTCGCTCGCGACGTCGAGATCGGTGAAGAAGGCCATCGCGTCGGTGCCGACCTTGTGGACGTCGCGGTTGTAGACGTGGATTCCGTCCTCGGCGACCGCGATCCGGTAGTTCGGGTCGCGGACCTGCGCCGCCAGCGCGGCGATCTCGTCGGGCGTTTGCACGAACGGGCGCTTGTCGTGAAGGGCCAGAAGAGCCCGTCCGTAGCCCTTCGGCAGCGCGGCGTCGGCCTTGGCCGCAAACATCACCCGCCTCGCGGCATCGTGTTCCTCGACCGTCCGGCGGGTGTGGTTCGAGACCTGCACGATCAGGACGTTGCCGATCGACAGTTCCGAGCACATCCCGACGAGGAGCGCCGTGATCCCGAGGCTGTCGGCCTCGGTGAGCTCGGTGAGGTTCCCGGTGCCCATCATCATCGCGATGTCCGGCCAGCGGGCGCGGGTGGCGCGGTAGCGCGCGATCGAGTCGACGAAGCCGAAATGGATCGGCTCCAGGATCGGGTCGGCGATGAACGGGCGCCCCGCCGCCACCATCCGCGCGATGGCGCGGTCGAGGGAAGGCAGGTCGTCGGGCCGCATCGGCACCAGGATCGGCACCGCATCGGTCTCGAAGGCGAGGTCCAGCGTCTCCTCGTTGAGGCTGAGCAGGTAGTCGGCCCCGGCGGCCGCCCCCCGGCGCAGCTCGTCGATCGAGAAGGAATCGACGCTGACCTTCAGCCCCTCGGCCTTCAGCCCGCGGACGCAATCCTCGAGATGCGGGAAATCGGTGTCCGGCAGGCCGCCGAGGTCGATCACGTCCGCCCCCCGGCGCGCCAGGTCCAACCCCTTGGCCACCACCGCGGCCGCCGTCATCTTCGAGGCGTCGACGATCTCGGAGAAGATGCGCAGGTCGTGGCGCGACAGGTCGACCTTGCGGCCGGCCAGGCCCAGATGCGCCGGCAGGTCGACGATCTCGTCCGGCCCGCGCTCCACCGGAACGCCGAAATGGCGGCTGAGCGCCTCCGGGTTCGCCCGGCAACGCCCCGGCAGGACGATGCGGGTGGCGCCCTCCGGCAGGGTGACGCGGCGCTTGATGATCTCCTCGGTCATCAGCGCGGCGACCTTCACCCCGGAATCGGCGATGCTCCAGGCGAAGCGCTCGGG
>CAZZZJ010000189.1:0-6437 GCA_964658355.1 Beijerinckiaceae bacterium | reverse complement strand
CGCTCCATCGCCCATCCGCGAGGTCCGCCCGTCGTCTGAACCGATCGCCGACCGATCCCTTCAGCCAGACGGACACCTCGCCATGCCTCAACCTGCTCGGCCTCACCCTTTCCGGTCGCGGTTTTCCCGGCCCCGGCTTTCTTGCGCCGATCTCTGCGTCGCGCTCGGCCTCGTTCTGTTCAGCCCGGCCGCCCTCGGCCACGCCATCCTCGACCGCAAGGAGGCCAGCCCCAACGCGTCCTATCGCGGCGTCGTGCAGATCAACCACGGCTGCGACGGCAAGCCGACGAAGCGGGTCAGCGTCACGATCCCCGAGGGGATGGTCGGCGCCAAGCCGATGCCGAAGCCCGGCTGGCAGATCACCACGACGCGGCGTGCCTACGCCAAGCCCTACCAGTCCTTCCACGGGCTGGTATCCGAGGGCGTGACCGCGATCACCTGGACGGGCGGCACCCTGCCCGACGACCAGATCGACGAGTTCACCTTCTTCGCCCGCGTCTCCGACGCCTTCGCGCCGGGGGCGACCGTCTATTTCCCGGTGGAGCAGGATTGCGACGGGGGCGGCTATCGCTGGAACGAGATTCCCGGTCCCGGACAGAGCGCGCGGGACCTGAAGTCGCCGGCACCCTCGGTGCGGATCGTCGCGGCGGCCCAGACGAACGCGGCACCGGCCGCGATCAAGGCTGGGGATCTCACCATCGCCCCGCCCTGGCTGCGCGCGACGCCAACCGGCGCCACCGTCGCCGGCGGCTACGTCAGCATCACCAACACTGGAACCGCACCCGACACCCTCATCGGTGCCGCGATGGCCCTGGCTGTCCGCGGCACGATCCATTCCATGTCGATGGAGGGCGGCGTGATGCGGATGGCGCCCGTGGAAAGCGGCCTGACGATCAGGCCAGGCGAGACCGTCACGCTGGCGCCCGGCGGCCTGCATCTGATGTTCGAAGGTCTCACCGCGAGCCCGAAGGTCGGCGAGACGGTGAGCGGCACGCTGACATTCGCCCGCGCCGGCATCGTACCGGTGACGTTCTCCGTGGCGCCGATCGGAGCCCAGGCGCCGGGCGGCCCGGCGGGCGGACACGCCCACCACTGATCCGCGCCGACGCCGCCGCGCGGACCCGGTCGGGACGCGCAACGCGGCGTCGCTCTCGTCCGTCCCTTCCCGACGTGCCCGCCCGCGCCGATCAGGCGCCCGGCGGCGATCGTCCGAGGTTTTCTAGCATGTCCCGTTCCGTCGCGACGGGCGCCCTGGCGCTCGCATTCCTCTCGTCCGCCGCCCCAGCCTGCCGGGCGCAGGGCGCATCCGAAGCCGTCGTCCTGTCCGAACTTTCGGTCGGCGGCGCGGCCGCCGGCTCGCCCACCGTCCCGAGCGTCGCCGAGCAGCGCGCGACCTTGAATTCAACCGTCGGCTCGGTGGCCTTCGTGGATGCGGCGAGCTTCCAGGACCGCTACGCCAACACCCTGCGCGACGTCCTGAAAGATACGCCCGGCGTCTACGTGCAGGAGCGCTACGGGCAGGAACTCCGGCTCTCGGTGCGCGGGTCGGGCATCGCGCGCGGCTTCCACCTGCGCGGCATCGAGGTTCTGCAGGACGGCATCCCGTTCAACCTCGCCGACGGCAGCGGCGACTTCTACCAGATCGATCCGTTGGCCCTTCGCTCGGTCGAGGTCTACAAGGGCGGCAACGCGCTGACCTTCGGCGCGACGACGCTGGGCGGCGCGGTCAACTTCGTGACGCCAACCGCCTACACGGCCCTGGCGCCCGACATCTATCGGATCGACGGCGGCAGCTTCGGCACGATCCGGGAGAACATCCAGGCCTCGCGAATCTCCGGGCCGGTCGATGTGCTGATCAACGGCACGCTCACCAATTCCGACGGCTTCCGCGATCACGAGACCCAACGGACGCAGAACTTCAACGCCAACCTCGGCTACCGGTTGGCGCCGGGTGTCGAGACGCGGTTCTACGCCGGAATCTACCTGACCGACCAGAAGCTGCCCGGCACGTTGAGCCTGTTCAACGCGCTGATCAACCCGACCCTCGCCAACCCCGCCGCGATCGCCGGCAACCAGTCGCGCAAGGTCGAGACCGAGCGGATCGCCAACCGCACCAGCTTCGTCCTCGACGTGGGCAAGCTCGATATCGATACCTGGGCGATCCACAAGTCGCTCTACCATCCGATCTTCCAGGCGATCGATCAGGACGGCTGGACCTACGGCGTCTCTCCGCACTGGGCCGGGACGTTCGACGTCGGCGGCTTCCGCAACGACACGATCCTGGGGCTGCGCGCCTTCGCCGGGCAGAACTCGGCGCTGCAGTTCGTCAACATCCAGGGCCAGCGCGGCGCGCAGACCCTCAACGCCCTGCAAAGCGCCTCGAACCTCGAAGCCTATGGCGAGAACCGGTTCTGGTTCCTGCCGGACGTGGCGCTGATGACCGGCGCCAAGGCGTTCTCCTCGAACCGCACCTACAGCAACAAGGGCGGCCTGGCGGCGAGCCCCAACGTGCAGTTCGCCAACGAGACCTACGAAGGCGTGAACCCCAAGCTCGGCCTGCTCTGGCAGCCCTTGCCCGACATCCAGGTCTTCGGCGACGTCACCCGCTCGCGCGACGTGCCGGATTTCGGCGACCTCGTGCAGACCAATACCCTGCGCACCACCTTCGTCCCGCTCGAGGCCCAGCGCGCCTGGACCTACGAGGCCGGCAGCCGCGGCCGGATCGACCGCTTGACTTGGGACGTGACCCTCTACCGCGCGGAAATCCGCAACGAGCTGATCAACTTCAACACGGCCTCGGGCGCCGCGATCAACCTGCCGGCGGCGACCTTCAACGCGCCGCGCACCCGTCATCAGGGCGTCGAGGCTGCGATCGGCCTCGACATCGCCCGTGACCTGACGGGTGTCGGCGACCGGCTGACACTGTCCCAGATCTGGACGCACAACGACTTCCGGTTCGTGAACGATCCCGTCTACGGCGACAACCGCATCGCCGGCCTGCCGCAGGACGTTCTGCGCACGGTGCTCGGCTACGTCCATCCGGGCGGATTCCATCTCGCCCCGTCGATCGACTGGGTGCCGCAGGGGGCGTTCGCGGATCACGCGAACACCCTGAAGGTGCCGGGCTACGCACTCTTCAACGTCCAGGTCGGGATCGACTTCGCCAGCGGGATCTCGCTGTTCGTCGATGCCCGCAACCTCCTCGACACGCGCTACGTCGCCGACATCTCCGTGGTCGCGAACGCCGGCGCCGTGGCGGGTGGGCCGGTGGCGTTCTATCCGGGGGTCGGCCGGGCAGTCTTCGGGGGCGTGCGCGCGTCGTTCTAAGGCCTCGGCGGTCCCCGGACCGTCGAGGTCCGGCCTTAATCTTGCGCGACCTCCTGCACGACACGGGACAACGCGACCACCGTCGCCGATCTCGGCAATTCGGAGCACGCGCGCAGGCTCGGCATTAAGGTTACCATTCGGTTGTCGCGGCGCGACCGCGGGATCGGCGCTAGGATTGCGGCACGGGTCGCGGACAGGCCGGGGTCGTTCCAGGACGGGACGACGATAGACCCTGGCGGCGACGCAGGAGGCAAGATGAACGGGTACGACGTCACGTTCCGGGACGAACAGGACTGGGTCGATTTCGGTCGAACCTACGTCACCTCGGAGGCCTTCCGGACCCTGTTCCACGACGGCATGGCGCTGGTGGAGGAGACCGCGGCCTATCTCGACGGCGAGGGTCGCGACGAATCGCGCCTGATCTCGCGGGACGCCACCCTGTCCTATGCTTCCGAGAGCATGCGGCTGACGACGCTGCTGATGCAGATCGCGTCCTGGCTGCTGGTCCAGCGCGCCGTCTCCGAGGGCGAACTGACCGCGAGCCAGGCGCTGCAGGAGAAGAACCGGGTGCGGCTCGCCGCGACCGAAGCGCCGAAGGCCGAGAGCTTCACGCTCCTGCCGGTCCGGCTGCAGAACCTGATCCTGCGCGCGCGCCGTCTGCACGCCCGCATCCTCCACCTCGACGGGCTGATCTCGGACGATCGGCCGACGCCGGCGGCAGTCGAAAGCCCGGTCGCCGCGCAACAGAGCCGCCTGCGTTTGGCCTTTCCGGGCCTTCAGGCCTGATCGCCACGGCGACGGTACGAAAAAGGGCGGCACCGCGGTGCCGCCCTTTTTCGTTGGCGCGTCCCCGGCGCATTGCCGAGGTCGCGTTCGAAACGGATTACTTGCGGCCGACGAGGTTGCCGAAGCGCGAGGTGAAGCGCGAGACGCGGCCGCCGCGATCGAGCATCTTCTGTTCGCCGCCGGTCCAGGCCGGGTGCGTCAGCGGATCGATGTCGAGGTTCAGGGTGTCGCCGTCCTTGCCGTAGGTCGAGCGGGTCCGGTACTCGGTGCCGTCGGTCATCACGACCTTGATGAAGTGGTACTCGGGGTGCACCGTCGCGCCGGTCTTCTTCTCTTTGACGATGGGCGCAGGGGCGGAATTCGTTTGGGCCTTTACGGCCGGGCTCTTTGCCATGACGTGTCGTCCTCGACGGTGCACGAACTCCGGGAGCGCGGAGGGCGCGCCCGTAAGATCCGTGGGTTGAAACTCTGTGATCGGGCCGTTGCCACGAACCTCACGTTCGTGCGAACCGCTCATGCGATGCCGACGGCCCGTCTTGGCGGCCCGCGGCCATTGCACACGCGCAATCGGAAGAAGGCGCGCGTATACCGCAGGCTCCGGCCGCTCACAAGCATGCTTGTCGCGCGCCCGGGGGACGAGACACCAGAGGCGTGATGGCCCGCAAGACGAACCCGTCCATGGAAGGTCGCGACAAAGCACCGCTCAGCTCGCTTCGGCCGCTGATTCCCTTCGCGGCGGCCTATCGCGGGCGGATCGTCGCCGCCTTCCTGTCGCTGCTCGCGGCATCGGCCGCGACGCTGACGGTGCCGATCGCCATGCGCCGGGTGATCGACCACGGCTTCTCGCCGGAGGGCGAGAGCATGATCAACGCCTACTTCCTGGCGCTGCTCGTCGTGGTCGCGGTGCTCGCTCTCTCGAGCGCCGCCCGGTACTACACGGTCGTGACGCTGGGCGAGCGCGTGGTCGCCAATCTCCGCAGCGCCGTCTTCCGGCAGTTGACGCTGCTCGACCCCGCCTTCTTCGACAAGACGCAGTCGGGCGAGATCGTCTCGCGGCTCACCGCCGACGCGACCCAGGTCAAGGCGGTGTTCGGCGTCTCGATCTCGATCCTGCTGCGCAACCTGTTCCTGTTCGTCGGCGCCGTCGCGATGATGGTGATCACCAGCCCCCGGCTCTCGGTGCTGGTGCTCGTCGCGATCCCCCTGATCGTGTTTCCGCTGATCGTTTCCGGACGGGGCGTCCGCCGTCGCTCGCGCGCCGCGCAGGATCGGCTCGCCGACGCCTCCGCCTACGCGGCCGAGGCGGTCGGCGCGGTGCGCACCATGCAGGCCTTCGGCATGGGCGCGGCCACAGCCGACCGCTTCGCGCGAGCCTCCGAGAACGCCTATTCGGCCGCCGGCGAATCGATCCGCGCGCGCGCGCTGCTCACCGGCGTGGCGATCTTCCTGATCTCGGCCTCCGTCGTCGGGGTGATGTGGTACGGCGCGCAAGGCGTGCTCGCCCACACGATGAGCGCCGGGCAGCTCTCGCAGTTCGTGCTCTACGCGGTGTTCGGCGCGAGCGCGCTGGGCCAGCTTTCGGAGGTCTACGGCGAGCTCGCCCAGGCGGCCGGCGCCGCCGAGCGCCTGGGCGAGATCCTGGCCGCCGTGCCGGCGATCAAGCCGCCGGTCGACCCGGTGGCGATGCCGGTGCCGGCGCGCGGCGCCGTGGACTTCGAGAGTGTGCGGTTCGCGTACCCGACTCGCGACGCGACGGCCGCGCTCGACGGGGTCTCCTTCGCGGCGGCGCCGGGCGAGCGCATCGCCATCGTCGGACCCTCGGGAGCTGGAAAGAGCACGGTGCTGCAGCTGCTGCTGCGCTTCTACGATCCGCAAGCGGGCCGTGTGCTCGTCGACGGCGTCGACGTCGCCCGCGTCGATCCGGAGGCCCTTCGTGCCCGGATGTCGCTCGTGCCGCAGGACCCGACCGTGTTCTCCGGGTCGGTGGCCGAGAACATCCGCTACGGCCGGCCGCAGGCGAGCGACGCGGAGGTGCAGCGCGCCGCCGAGCTCGCCCATGCCGACGGCTTCATCCGCGCCCTGCCCCAGGGCTACGCGACGCCGGTGGGCGAGCGCGGGGTCACCCTGTCCGGCGGCCAGCGCCAGCGCGTCGCCATCGCCCGTGCGATCCTCAAGGATGCGCCGATCCTGCTGCTCGACGAGGCGACCTCGGCGCTGGACGCCGAGAGCGAGCGCGCGGTGCAATCGGCGTTGGACGGGCTGATGCGCGGGCGCACGACCCTGGTCATCGCCCACCGCCTCGCCACGATCCGCGCGGCGGACCG
>CAZZZJ010000188.1:3891-6443 GCA_964658355.1 Beijerinckiaceae bacterium | reverse complement strand
GGGCTTGGCATGGACGGGCTTGGCCATTCTTCGCTCACGGCTGGCAGGCATCTGAAGTCTTCCGGACATGTGGCGCGACGGCCCGGTATGGAAAGGGCGGGGCGCCTGCACGGTATCGCTGGCAGCCCCGCGCCGTAGTGCTTGCAATGGCCGTCTGCACCCAGCCGCTGTAGAGCCCGGACGACCCCGCCGAACGATCGAGGCGACAGAATGCCGGCCCCCATTTTGCTCGCCACCAGCCAGCCGCCCGACGAGGAAGCGGCTTGGCGTGAGGCTCTTGCGCGCGCGATGCCGAACGAGCGGATCGTCACCGCTGCCGATCGTCCCGACCTTTCGACGATCGCCATCGCGATCGTCGCCAACCCGCCTCCGGGATCCCTGGCCGGGCTGCCGGCGCTGGCCTGGGTGCACAGCCTGTGGGCCGGGGTCGAGCGCCTCCTGCAGGACGCGACGCTGCCGCCGGTGCCGGTCGTTCGGCTCGTCGATCCGGCGCTGGCGCGGGCCATGGCCGAGAGCGTCGCGGCCAGCGTCCTCGTGCTTCATCGCGACTTCCCGCTCTATGCCGCGCAGCAACGCCGTCGCGAATGGCGCCAGCATCCGGTCCGCCCGGCGACCGAGCGGCCCGTCGCGATCCTCGGCATGGGCGAGATGGGACGAGCCTCGGCCGAACGCCTGCTCGGCTTCGGTTTTCCCGTGCGCGGCTGGAGCCGTTCCGGCGCCGCGGTGCCGGGCGTGGCCATGCATTCCGGCCTCGACGGCCTCGATGCCGCGCTCGACGGTGCTGCGTTCCTGGTCAACCTGCTGCCGCTCACGCCGGAGACCCGCGGGATCCTCGATCGCACCCTCTTCGCCCGCCTGACGCCCGGTGCCGGATTGATCAATTTCGGCCGCGGCGCCCATCTCGTCGAAGCCGACCTGTGGCAATCCCTCGATTCGGGCCGCATCGGGCATGCGGTCCTCGACGTATTCGCGCAGGAGCCGCTGCCGTCCGACCATACAGCCTGGGGCCATCCGCGCGTGACCGTCCTGCCCCATGTCGCGGCGCCGACCAGCGAGGCGTCCGCGGCCGACGTCGTCGCCGCATCCGTCGCGGCTTATCGCAACACCGGCGAGGTGCCGGCGGGCGTCGACAGAGCCCGCGGGTACTGAAGGCGTCGCGTCCAAGCTGTCGCGCAGGTCCGAGGCGGGACTATCCTGCCGAAGCCAAAAACACGTCGGCTCAGCCACCGCCGGAAACACGCCGTTACAAATTTGCCGCCGCCACCCATCTTCGATTGTCGCGCGGCTCGGGCCATAAGGACCGACGAAGTCCCGTCGGGACGCCAGCGAAACGACCGTCGCCGATGAACGCGTCCGCCAATCCGCACATCCTGATCGTCGAGGACGACCGCGAGATCGCGAACCTGGTGGCGCGCTATCTCCGCGGCAACGCCTGCCGCGTCACCCTGGCCGGCGACGGCGCCGAGATGGACCGGGCGCTGGCCGATGGGCGGGTCGACCTCATCATCCTCGACCTGATGCTGCCGGGAGAGGACGGCCTCAGCCTGTGCCGGCGATTGCGGGAAACCTCCGCGGTCCCGATCCTGATGCTCACCGCCAAGGCCGAGGAGATCGACCGCATCGTCGGTCTCGAGATCGGTGCCGACGACTACCTCGCCAAGCCGTTCAACCCGCGCGAACTGCTCGCCCGCATCCGCGCCGTCCTGCGCCGCACCGGCAACGAGGTGGTCGAGGAGGAGGGCGTGCGCCGGATGCACTTCGTCGGCTGGACACTCGACGTCTCCCTGCGACAGGTGCTGAGCGCCGAAGGCGCGCGCATCTCCATCACCGGCGCGGAGTTCGATCTGCTCCACGCCCTGTGCCTGCGTCCCGGTCGCGTGCTGTCGCGCGACCAGCTTCTCGACCTGACGCAGGGTCGAAGCGCCGGCCCGTTCGAGCGCAGCATCGATGTTCTCGTCAGCCGCATCCGCCAGAAGATCGAACGCGATTCGCGCAACCCCGAGATCATCCGTACCATCCGGTCCGGGGGCTACCTCTTCACGCCGGAGGTCACGCGATCATGAAGTTCGGCGCCATCAGGAGCCGCCTGCGCCCGCGCAGCGTCGCCGGGCAGATCGCGCTGCTCGTCGTGGCGGCGATCGTCGTCGCCCATGCCGTCGCGACCACGGCCTTCGTTCTGCTGCGTGAGCCCTGGCGACCGGACGATCATCCCGGCGTCGCGGCCGGGCGCCTGGCGATCGTCGCCCGCCTGCTCGATGGCGCGGCGCCGCAGGAGCGCGCCGGCCTGCTGGCGAACGCGGCGCGCAGCGTCCCGAACCTGCAACTGGCACCCTGGGATGAAGTCGCCCCGACCGATGCCGGCCTGAACCGACCGGTCGTCCGTCGGCTGCGGAACGGCTTCGGTCGAGCGCTGACCGTGGTGGATATCGGCGGCCCCGAACTCTACGCTTCGGGGAACCTGCGGCTCGGAATCGCGACGCCGAACGGCGCGCGCCTGCAGGCGACGCTGCCCGACGATCCGCTGCGGCCGCCGCACGAGGGCGCGATCATCT
>CAZZZJ010000188.1:0-3791 GCA_964658355.1 Beijerinckiaceae bacterium | reverse complement strand
CAGGCGACGCTGCCCGACGATCCGCTGCGGCCGCCGCACGAGGGCGCGATCATCTTCACCGTGATCTTCCTCGCATTGACCCTGGCCCTGCTCTCGCTCTGGGCGACTCGGGCGTTGACGGCGCCGCTGGCCAGGCTTGCGGGCGCCGCCGAGGCGTTCGGGACCGGCGACGACCACGCGGCATTGCCCGAAGCCGGCCCACAGGAGGTGGTCGCGGTCTCGCGCGCCCTCGACCGGATGCGCAGTCGCGTGCGGCGCCTGATCGACGACCGGACGCAGATGCTCGCCGCGATCAGCCACGACCTGCGCACCCCGATCACCCGCCTGCGCCTGCGCGCGGAGTTCATCGACGACGACCACACACGCACCATGACGCTGCGCGACCTCGACCAGATGAACGCGCTGGTCGAGGCCGCCCTGTCCTTCGTCCGCGACGGGAAGGGCGGTGCGTCGGGTACGCCGACGCTGATCGACCTCGCCTCGGTGGTGCAGACAGTGTGCGACGGGTTCAGCGACATCGGCGCCGACGTGGCCGTGACGCAGAGCCGGCACGTGCTGGTTCGCGGCAGGCCCGACGAACTGGAGCGGGCGATCACCAACCTCGTGGACAACGCGGTCAAATACGCTGGCTCGGCGCGTCTCGCCATGGAGCAGACCCCGCGCGGGATCCGCATCGTCGTCGGCGATCCCGGTCCCGGCATCCCCGAATCCGAGCGCGACGCGATGCTGCAGCCGTTCGTGCGCGGCGACAGGGCTCGCAATCTCAACGATGCGAGCGGCTTCGGCCTCGGCCTGTCGATCGTGCTCGCCATCGTCGAATCGCACGACGGCTGGCTGACCCTGACGAACCGTCCCGAAGGCGGTCTCTCGGCGGCGATCGAGCTGCCGCTGGCCGTCGCGGTTCCGGTCGAGCGGATCGAGACGCGGCTAGCGGCCGCCGCGGAATGAACGGCGTGGGCTGCATCCGCACGGCGCGTGCGGCGTTGAGGCTGCGCCGATCACGGAAGGCAGGAATCGCATGGACATCGGATTTATCGGGCTCGGGCGCATGGGCCGCGGCATGGCGGGCAGGCTGGTCGCGGCGGGGCACACGGTCCGCGTCTGGAACCGGTCGCCCGAGGTCGCGCGGCAGATCGCCGGCGCGAAGCCGGTGGATCATGCGGCCGAGGCGTTTTCGGGCGATGCCGCGATCACCATGCTCGCCGATGACGCGGCGCTCCGCTCGGTCATCGTCGAGGGCGGCCTGCTCGACGGTGCCGCCCGACCGGCCGTCCACCTGTCGATGAGCACGATCTCGGTGGCCTTGGCGCAGGAACTCGCCGCGATCCACGCGCGGGCCGGCATTCCTTATGTCGGCGCTCCGGTCTTCGGGCGACCGGATGCGGCCGCAGCGGGCGCGCTCAACATCGTGGCGGCGGGCGACGCAGCGGCGATCGAGCATGCGGCTCCGCTCTTCGATGCCATGGCAGCGCGGACATGGCCTTTCGGCACCGAGCCGCACCGGGCCAACGCCGTGAAGCTCGCCGGCAACTTCATGCTGGTCTCGGCGATCGAGGCGATGGGCGAGGCCGCAGCCTTCGCGGAAGGCCACGGCGTGCCTGCCGCCGACCTCCTGGCGATGCTCACCGGCACGCTCTTCGCGTCGCCGGTCTACAAGGGCTACGGCGCCCTGATCGCGGAGAACCGATACGAGCCGCCGGGCTTCTCGCTGCGCCTCGGCGCCAAGGACATCCGCCTCGTGCTCGGTGCGGCCGAGGCCGTGAACGTGCCGATGCCGTTCGCCAGCGTGCTGCGCGACAACCTCATCGACGCGATCGCGCACGGCGACGGCGACAAGGATTTCGCGGCGCTCGCCACGGTCGCGGCCCGACGCAGCGGGCGATGAGGCTCGGCGGCTTTCCGCGCGAGCGGGCGGACCGGATCGCCCGCCTTGCGCCCGGCCCCTGGCGCCATACCTGAACGGTGCGGCCCGCGACCGGGCCTTCGCATCCACGGGCCGGCTTACGCGCGGCCTCCGAGGCACGCCGATGATTTCGACCGAAGCCGACATCCTCACCACCGCGGCGTCCTGGCGGCGCGACGGGCGCGACGTCGCGCTCGCCACGGTCATCGAGACCTGGGGGTCGGCCCCGCGTCCGGTCGGCAGCCACCTCGTCGTCGACGGCGACGGCAATTTCCTCGGATCGGTCTCGGGCGGCTGCGTCGAGGGTGCCGTCATCACGGAAGCCGCGGACGCCATCGCCGACGGCAAGCCGCGGGTGGTCGAGTTCGGCGTCGCCGACGAGACCGCTTGGCGGGTCGGGCTGTCCTGCGGCGGCCGTATCCGCATCTTCGTCGAACGGATCGACTAGGCATGCGCGGCGACATCCTCGAGTCCTTGAATGCCGAGCGCGCCGCGCGCCGGGCCGCGATCCTCGTCACCGACATCGCAGACGGCGCCCAGCGCCTCGTCCGCGAGGCCGAGATCGCCGGCGACGCGCTGGCCGAGCCGCTTGGGCGGCATCTCGCCGCCGGACGCAGCGGCATGATCGAAGCCGCTGGCCGGGCGCTGTTCCTCACCGTGCAAGTCCCCCCGGTCCGTCTCGTGGTCGTCGGTGCGGTGCATATCACCCAGGCGCTGGTGCCGATGGCGGCCACCCTCGACCTCGCGGTCACCGTCATCGACCCGCGAACCGCCTTCGCGAGCCCGGAGCGGTTTCCGGGCGTGGAACTGGTGCCGGATTGGCCGGACTCGGCGCTCGGCGGCGCCGTGCCAACCCTGGACCGCTATTGCGCGCTCGCGGCACTCACGCACGATCCGAAGATCGACGATCCGGCCCTGAAGGCCGCGCTTTCGGCGGAGTGCTTCTACATCGGTGCGCTGGGCTCGCGGAAAACCCACGCGGCCCGCGTGGTGCGGTTGATCGAGGCCGGGTACTCGGAAGCGCAGATGGCGCGCATCCGCGCACCGATCGGACTCGCGATCGGTGCCGTCAGCCCGGCCGAGATCGCACTCTCCGTCTTGGCTCAGGTCGTCGCCGCCCTGCGGCGGGCGCCGCGAGAGGCCGTTTCGTGAAGTTCGGGCCGGTACCGGTCGAATCCGCGCTCGGGCTGATCGCGGCTCACACGATCAAGGCGGGCGGTGCGACCCTGCGCAAGGGCCGTCCGATCCGGCCCGAGACCGTCGCCGGGCTCGAAGCCGAAGGCGTACGCGACCTCGTCGCCGTCACCCTGGAGGCCGGAGACGTCGGCGAGGACGAGGCCGCCGAGGCCCTGGCCCGGCACCTGGCCGGCACCGGCCTGCGCTGCGAGGCGCCGTTCACCGGGCGCTGCAACCTGTTCGCGAGCGAACCCGGCGTCCTGGTGGTCGATCGGGCCGGTGTCGACGCGGTCAACAGCGTCGACGAGGCGATCACCGCGGCGACGCTGGCCCCGTTCAAGCCCCTCGTCGCAGGGGAGATGGTGGCGACGATCAAGATCATTCCCTACGCGGTGCCCTGCGAAGCGCTGGCGCGTGCCTGCGGTGCGGCCTCGCCCGGTGCCTTGCGGGTCTCGCCCTATCGCCGCCGCCGAGTGGGCGTGGTCTCGACGCGCCTTCCGAGCCTCAAGGAGGCGACGATCGACCGGACGCTGGCCGCGCTCGCGGAGCGGCTCGCACCCACCGGTGCGGAGATCGTCACCGACACCCGCGTGCCGCACGCGGCCGGCGTGGTCGCCGATGCGCTGACCGCAGCGATCGAGCAGGATGGCGCCGACTTGGCGATCGTGTTCGGCGCTTCGGCCATCGCCGACCGGCGCGACGTGATCCCGGC
>CAZZZJ010000187.1:2541-6446 GCA_964658355.1 Beijerinckiaceae bacterium | reverse complement strand
TCGCCGAGCACATGGAGGTGGTCGGCGCCGACGGGGCGCATGTCGGCACCGTCGACAAGGTCGAGAACGGGACGATCGTCCTGACCCAGTCCGACCGGGATGCCGGCGGACGGCATCACGCGGTCCCGATCGCGTGGATCGGCACCGTGGACGGAAAGGTGCTGCTGACGAAGCCGGCGGCCGACGTGAAGGCGCAGTGGGATCAGGCCGGCGCGCCGAAGGATGATCCCAGGCGCTGACGCCGCCGCTACTCGGCGACCGCCTCGGTGACCTGGACCCGGCCGGCATCCTCGATGATCGCGGCGGCGGCGGCCTTGGCGAGCATCGCGTAGCCGCGGTCGGCCATGTGGAGGCCGTCGGCGGAGAAGAGCTGGTTGTGGGTCAGCTTGCCGTCGCGGATCCAGCCGCGCATCAGGTCGGCGCGGCGGATCACCGGCACGTCGAGCGCGTCACCGATCTCGCGTACCGCGTCGCGGAAGCGCTCGGAGCCGGGCGTGGAGTCGAGCTTCGGGCACCATTGCGGCTCCATCAGCACGACGTCGATGCCGGCCTCCTGCATCCGGCGCACGGCGCTGACCGTCGCCTCGCGGAAGTGCTCGATGGTGACGCCGCGCAGCGGGTCGTTGCTGCCGGTCTGCCAGATCACGAGCTGCGGCTCGGCCGCGATCACGTCGCGATCGAGTCGGCGCAGCATGTCGTCGACATGCTCGCCGCCGATGCCGCGGTTCAGCACCGTGATGCTGGCGGCGACGCTCGGCAGGGCGGCACGGAGGTCCGCCTGGAGGCGGGCGGGATAGGCGTTGGCCGGCGTGCTCGCACCGATGCCTTCGGTGGAGGACGATCCGAAGGCGACGATCCGGAGCGGCGCGCCGATCGCGATCTGCCGGGCGACGTGCGGCAGGTCGATCTCGGCGCTCGCATCGCGGAAGCCGAAATCGAGCCCGGCCGGGAGGAGGTCGGCATAGGCCAGCACCGCGCTCGGCAGGACGAACAATCCGGCGAGCAGGGCGGCGCCGCGAATCGCTCCCCGAACAGACTTGCCCCGGGTGGGCTTCGCGACGCGGCTGGCGGACACGGTGTTCGGCACGGGCACCATCGGAGCGTTCGGGCTAGCTGGATCCGAATACGATCCTACGGGCCCGGTCGAAAGGTCCCGTCTGCAACACCCGTTGAATTTCAATTGAATTCGTAACGCAAAATTAAGGCTGAATTCCGGTGATCCGTGCCGCGCCGATCAGTTCGCGGGCGGCGAGAGGACGAGCTTGCCGACGAACGACGCGTTCTTGTCCGCCGTGCTGGTGCAGGCGAAATCATGGTCGCCCGGTGCGAGCGTCCGCAGGCGCAGCGTGCCCTGGCCGTCCCGCTTGACCAGATAGCCCTTCTCGCTGGCCACGTGGACGAGGTCGCCGTCGGCATGGAGCACGTGGCCGTTCTCGAACAGGCCCGCCGCGGTGATCGTCACCGGCGTGTCGGCGTGGCTGACCACGTGCAGAGCGATGTCCGTATTCGCGGGCAGGCGCAGTTCCGCCGGTGCGCAGACCGGCTTGCCGCCCTCGACGGTGATCGTCAGCTCGACCGGCGGCATCGATGGGCTCGATGGGGCGGGCAGGGGCTTGCTCTGGGCATCGCCGGCGACCGTTCCCAGGAGGGTGAAGGCGGCCGCGGCGAGGTCGCGTCGAAGATGCTGCATGGATACCTGTCCGAAGGTTCGTTTCGCCGAATCGCGCGGAGTCGGGATGTGGACGGAATCGGATCCGGCACGCGGGGGTTCCGGCGCGCGACGCCGCACCGACGGGTCGTCGGGGCCGGATGCGGATGGAGGCAGAGGCGAGCGCCGGCGCGTCCGAGGGCGCGCGGGGGCCCCGCACCGGCGGCATCGCCCGCCACGACGCCGGCCGAACGGCCCTGGCTGGCGAAGGCCGAGCAGGTCCGGTCCTCGGGCAGGCGCGTCCGGAGGTGGAAGCCATGCGGATCGGGGCGGAGGGCCGGATCGCCGAGATCCGTCCACGCAAGGCCTACCCGACGATCGTCCGCCGGTCGCCGGCCCGCCGGGTGAAGCCGGTGGCGTCGAGGTGCTCCAGCAGCGGGATCGAGAATTTTCGCGAGATGCCCAATGCCGCCCCCGCCTCGCGGGCGAGGAAGCCGGATTCGGGGCTGGTCGCCGCGGGGAAGGTGGCGCGGAGCTTGGCCCGGGCCTCCTCCACCGCCGCCTTGTGGAACAGCACGGCGCGGCGCTGCACCCGGTCGACGGCGCGGATCACCGTGCCGGCGCCGACGAGGTAGGTCAGCGCCTCGCGGCGTCGCACGTCGCGCCCGACCGCCTCCGCCTCGTCGGGCGGATTGAGGCCGGCCTGGCGGAACGTCGCCTCGAGGCGCCGGGCGACCTCGCTCTCGTTGCGGGCCGGGTTGAACGCCGAGCGGCGGAAGAGCGCGCCGCCCTGCGCCACGTCGCCGGTGGCGACGAGGTCGCGCAGGGCCGCCGCGGCGACCGGCTCGGCGAGGCCGAGGGCCTTGACGATGCGCTCGGCCGGCAGCCCGTGCTCCATCGGATGGTCACGATGATGGTCGGCGATCACCGCCAGGATCGCGCTGCGCAGGGCGGCGAAGGCGGGGCCGCCCAGGATGCGCTCGCCGATCGCGCGGGCGCCGAGCGTCTTCAGGAGGACCTGCACCCGGTCCGGTGCCGTGCCGCTGATGCGGGCGAGATCGCCGAGGCCGGCACCGGCCGCGCCGTTCTGCGCGAGACGGATCGCCAGCGCCTCGGCCGGCCCGCCCGCGGACAGCGCCGCGAGGTCGGCGAGGACGCGCGGGTCGTGGCGCTTGCGGCGGCGGCTGTCGGGATCGAGCACGCGCCCGCCCGCGACCGTGACGGCGGGGGAATCGCGGCGCAGGATGAAGGGTTCGCGCGCCGGCACGGTGACGGCCTCGTCGAGGTGGAGCTGCGCCTGCGCCGTCGCGCCGGGTTCGAGCGCGTCGCGGTCGAGGAGACGCAGGCGCGCGGCGACCTCGCTGGTGCCGAACAGCAGGCGCAGGGCCGTGCCGCCGGGGAGGGGATCGCCACCCGGGCTGGCGGTGAGCGACACGTCGAGCCAGCGCGACGGCACCAGCAGATCGGGCGGCGCGAGCGCCAATCCTCGGCTCAGGTCCGACAGTTCGACGCCGCGCAGCGCCACCGCCGTCCGCCGTCCGGGCTCGGCCGTCGCGACGGCGCGGCCGTGGATCTGCAGGCCGCGCACCGTCGCCGTGGTCCCGCCCGGCATGATCGCGACGGTGTCGCCGACGGACAGGCGCCCGCGCCGGAGCGTGCCCGTGACCACCGTGCCGAAGCCGGCCCGCGAGAACACGCGGTCGATCGGCAGGTAGGGGAAGCCGTCGTCCGCGCGGGGCGGGGCGACGTCGAGGAGCGCCGCCAGCGCCGCGGACAGGGCGGAGACGCCGTCCCCGGTCAGCGTCGAGGTCGCGACCACGGCCGGCGCCTGGAGGCCCGCCCGCGCGGCGGCGGCCGCGACTTCGGCCGCGCGTTCGGCCAGGATCTCGGGCGAGACGAGGTCGGATTTCGTGAGCGCGACGACGCCGCGGCGCACGCCGATCAGCCGGGCGATCTCCAGGTGCTCGATCGTCTGGGGCTTGATGCCTTCGTTGGCGTCCACGGCCAGCAGCACCGCCCCCATGCCGGTAGCGCCGGAGATCATCGCGCGGACGAAGCACTCGTGGCCGGGCAGGTCGACGAGGTCGATCTCGCCGTCGCGTCCTTGGGGCGCGAGGAGAGCGAAGCCCGGCACGATGGAGACGCCGCGGGCCTTCTCTTCCTTCAGCCGGTCGGTCTCGATGCCGGTGAGCGCCCGCACGAGCGCGGTCTTTCCGTGATCGACATGTCCGATCACGCCGACGAGGAGTGTCTTCAT
>CAZZZJ010000187.1:0-2441 GCA_964658355.1 Beijerinckiaceae bacterium | reverse complement strand
GATTCCGGTGCGTTCTCGCGAGGACAGGGGGCTTCGGCCCGAAACGGACGGACGGAGTTACATGGACACGCCGCGGGAGATCGAGCTGAAGCTGGATTGCACGGGCCCCGACCTCGCGGCGCTGGGCGCCCATCCGCTTCTGCAAGGATCGACCGAAGAGCCGTCCTCCGAACCGAGGCTGCTCGTCGCGACCTATTTCGACACCGCCGACGGCACGCTCCGTGCCGCCGACCTCACCTTGCGGGTGCGGCGGAGCGGGGAGACCTTCGTCCAGACCGTGAAGGCGGGCGGGAGCGCGGCCGGGCTGTTCGACCGGTCGGAATGGGAGAGCCCTGTCGCGGGCGAAGCGCCGGAGCCGGCGGCCTTCGCCGACACGCCGGTGGCGGATCTGATCGCCAAGGCCGAGGCGCCGGACCTGGTGGCGCAGTTCCGTACGGTGGTGATGCGCTCGGTCCGGCCCGTGACCTACGGCGCCTCGCGGATCGCGGCGACCCTCGACGAGGGCCGGGTCGAGACCGACCACGGCGATGCCCCCCTGTGCGAGCTGGAGCTGGAGCTCGAAACCGGCGATCCGGCCGACCTGTTCGCGCTGGCCCAGGCGCTCGGCGAGACCGTGCCGCTGCGGATCGGCGTGCTCGCGAAGAGCGCCCGCGGGTTCGCGCTGCGCGACGGCAAGGCTGCGCGTCCGAGCAAGGCCGACATGGCGGCGCTGCCCAAGGACGCGACCGGCGGCGAGGCCTTCCGCCACATCGCACTCGGATGCCTGCGCCACCTGCGCCTCAACGAGGACGTCTGGCGGCACGCCCGCGACCCGGAGGCGCTGCACCAGCTGCGGGTGGCGCTGCGGCGGCTGCGCACCGCGCTCTGGCTGTTCAGGCCGATGCTGGCGGGCGACGCCCGGGCGGTCGCGCTCGGGGACGAGATCAAGCGCGTCACCGAGCCGTTCGGCCGGGCGCGCAACCTCGACGTCTTCCTCGAGTCGACCCTGCCCGAGGAGATCGCCCGGCGTCCGGACGAGCCGGGGCTGACCAGGCTGCGCGAACGCCTTGAGACCGAGCGCGACCGGGCGCACGACGCCGTCGGCGCGATCCTCGCCTCGCCCGAATGGCGCGGCCTGCTGCTCGACCTCCTCGCCTGGATCGAGGCCGGTCCGTGGCGGGAGGGCGAGGGGAAGCTCCGCGACGCGCCCGCCCGCGACTTGGCCACGGAGGTCCTGGAGCGCCTGCGCCGACGGATCGCCAAGCGCGGCCGGCGCATCGACCGGCTCGACCCGGAGGCGCGCCACCGCGTCCGCATCGCGGGCAAGAAGCTGCGCTACGGCGCCGAGTTCTTCGCGGGCCTCTATGCCGGCCGGAAGGCGCGCCGTCGCCACAAGGCGTTCGCGGCCGCGCTCTCCGACCTGCAGGATCATCTCGGCGGCCTGAACGACCTCGCCACCGCGCATGCGGTGATGGCCGGCCTCGCCGACGATACCGGGGCCGCGCCCGAAACGCTCGACGGCCAGGCGCTGTTCGCGGCAGGCCTCGCCACCGCGGATTCCGAGGCGAAGGCGGGCGACCTCCTCACCGGCGCGGCCGAAGCCCACGGCACGCTGGCCGACCTCAAGCCGTTCTGGCGCTGAACCGGCCCTGGACCGGCGGTGCCGCCCGCGATCGCGCGCGGCCGAGTTTCGGAAAGCGGGAGGTTCGGAGCGGCGGTCGACGCCCGAACCGATGCGCGAACCGAATTCCTGGGCCGACAGGACAGCGCGGCCGAAGCCCCGGCGAGGCAGGACCATGCGGGCCGGGCGCACCCGTTGGGGGTAGGCACGCCCGGCCCGAAGGTCGGCACCGGTATCCGGACCGAGACGCGGTGCGACGTCCCAGCATCGCGCCCGCGTTTTTCCGGATCATGTCCGTTCGCGGCAATCCGCCATCGATGCAACACGAAGCGCCCGGGTTCTGCTATCTCCCGCGGCATCGGCGACCTCAACGACCCGGTTCCCATGAGCATTCTGAAAGACATCTTCGGCCGTCTGACGCAGGCGGTGACGGCCTATGCCGGCGACAAGGCCCTGATGCTGGCCGCGGTCTCGGCCGCCGCCAACGTCATCGTCGCCGACGGGGAGGTGGCGGGCGCCGAGTTCGAGACGGCGCTGTCCGGCCTCAAGGCCAACCCGATCCTGGAGAAAGGCTACGACACCCTGATGCTCGAAGCCGAGCTCTACGACGGGATCGCCCGCGCCCGGACGCGGGCGGGGCGCGCGGAGAACCTCCGCCACGCCGCCGCGCTCGCCGACCGTCCTCAGGCGCAGCGCGACAGCGTCTTCCTGATCGCGGCCGACGTCGCCGACCAGGACGGGATCAGCGGCATCGAGGCGGTGGCGCTGGCCGAGATCGCAGCCGCGCTCGGCGTCGACGGGAACGCGCTGCTCGGCGCCTCGCCGGTGCGCCGCCCGGCGC
>CAZZZJ010000186.1:4545-6446 GCA_964658355.1 Beijerinckiaceae bacterium | reverse complement strand
ACGCTGTCGCTCGCGCCCGTGGCGTCGAGCACCGAGATGCGGGCGAAGCCGGCGCCGTCCGGCACCCATTCGGACTGGCGGCGGGGGGAATCGGCCACCGGCTTGCCACCGACCATCCAGGTCAGCGGCGGCACGCCGCCCAGCGCCTTCAGGGCGAGATGCGCGGCTTGCGCGGGCTCCGAGAGCCCGAGATCGATGCGGGCGCCGTCGGGCGGGTAGGCGATCCTGAGGGGCGCGGTGTCGGCGGCCGCCAGCGTCTTGGGCGCGTCGCGGCGGATGTGGCGCAAGGGGGGCGGCAGGCCGGCCGTGGTGGCGATCAGCGCGTCGCGCGGCTGCGCCATGGGCTCCGGCTCGCCGCCGAACCGCGAGAACGCATCGAACAGGATCGGCGCGGCGACCGCGCGGCCGACGAGGCCCGGCACCGCCGCGCCGTCCGGCCGCCCGACCCAGACGGCGATCGTCACCCGCCGGTCGAACCCCGCCGCCCAGGCGTCGCGATAGCCGAACGAGGTGCCGGTCTTGTAGGCGATGCGGCCGGCGAGCGCGTTCTCGGGCGGGGCCGCGCCGCGCAGGATGTCGGCGACGTACCAGGCGGCCACCGGCTCGGCGACGCGGCGGGCGGAATCCGGGGCGGGGGGCCGGTCGGCGCGGCGGATCAGGTCGGGCATCGCGCCGCCGCGCGCCAACCCGGCATAGAGCCGGGTGAGGTCGGTGAGAGTGATCCCCAAGCCTCCGAGGGCGACGGGCAGGCCGGGGGCGGCGTCCCGCGGCAGCAGGATCGCGGCGCCGGCAGCCCTGAGGCGGGCGATGAACCGGGCAGGGCCGACCGCCTCCATCAGCGCGACGGCGGGCACGTTGAGCGAGAGCTGCAGCGCGCGCCGCGCGGTGACGGTACCCTGGTAGGTCAGGTCGAAGTTCTCGGGCGCGTAGGATGCGGCGTAGCGGGCCGGGCGGTCGTCGAGCAGCGTCTCGGGATGCGCCAGGCCGCTCTCGAAGGCCTGCGCGTAGATGAAGGGCTTGAGCGCCGAGCCCGGCGAGCGCACCGCGAGCGTCATGTCGATGGCGCCGCGGCGGGCGGCATCGCGATAGCCCGCGCTGCCGACCTGGGCGAGCACCGCGCCGGTGCGGTTGTCGATCGCCAGGATCGCAGCCGACAGGCCCGGCCCGGCACCTTGCGCCCGCTCCGTGGCGAGCTGCTCGAGGCTCGCCTGGAGGCGGCCGTCCAGCGTCAGGCGCAGCACGGGCGCCTCCGGGTCGGCGGCGACCGCTTCCTCGGCCGCGTGCGCCGCCACCATCGGGAACGGCCGCCGCAGGTTCGGCACCGGCTCGGCCTTGGCCGCGGCGGCCTCCGCCCGCGTGAGCGCGCCGCGGGCGGCCGCGATGTCGAGCACCCGGTCCCGCGCCCGGCGGGCATTGGCGGAGAAGCGGTCCGGCCGGCGGGTCTCGGGCGCCTGCGGCAGGGCGACGAGGAGCGCGGATTCGGCGAACGACAGCCGCGCCGGCTCGCGCCCGAAATAGGCGAGCGCCGCCGCGCGCACGCCCTCGACCGGGCCGCCATAGGGGGCGAGCGCGAGGTAGAGGTCGAGGATGCCGGCCTTTCCGAGGCGCCGCTCCAGCGCGACCGCGCGGACCATCTGCCGGAGCTTGGCGGAGAGCGAGCGTTCGGGCCGCGGCTCCACGAGGCGGGCGACCTGCATCGACAGCGTCGAGCCGCCGGACACGATCTTTCCATGGGCCAGCCATTGCCACGCGGCGCGCAAGGTCGCGGCCGGGTCGATGCCGGAATGGTCGGCGAAGCGCCGGTCCTCGTAGGCGGTGAGCATGGCGAGGTAGCGCGGATCGACGGCCTGCGCCGTCACCGGCAGCCGCCAGCGCCCGTCCGGGGTGGCGAACGGGCGCAG
>CAZZZJ010000186.1:0-4445 GCA_964658355.1 Beijerinckiaceae bacterium | reverse complement strand
CCGAACGCGGTGCGCCCGAAGCGCTCGGGCCGGTACATGTCCTCGATCGTCGCAGCCGGCTGGACGTAGGTTCCCGGCGAGACCGCCCGCACGGTGTACGCGGCGGTGAAGAAGGCCGATTGCTCCGGGGTGCGGTCGTAGGCGGCGACGAACCGGTCGTCGCGGAACTCGGTGTGGGTCGGCTGCACGTCGGACTTGGCGAAGGCCAGGCCCGTGAGCCCGTCGGCGTCGAGCAGCTTCGGGTTGTCGATCTCGAGGCCCGCGGGCAGGCGGTCGACCAGCAACAGGCGGCCGGCGCTGGCCTTGGCCTCCGTGACCTTCAGCACCACCACGAGGCGGTCGTTCTGGCGGATGCCGCGGGCGGGGTCGACGATGCTGCCGTCGAGGCGGTGGTAGCTCCGCTCGACCGTGTAGCCGCGCGCCTCCGCGGGCTCAGGCGCGATCGGATTGCCCGAGACGCCGACCACCACCTGCACCGGCGCGCGGCCGGTATTGGAGATCGCCACCGGGCGCTCCAGCGCCGCCGCCTTGTAGGTCCGGGCGAGCGGGCCGGCCTCCGGCGCGCCGTCCACCGTGAAGGACAGCGCGTCGGCCTCCCTGGTCAGACCCTGCGCGGCGAGCACCATCCAGGCGTTCTCCTGCGTGCTGGTCGCCCGGCCCGACATCCGCTCCTCGGTGAGGACGGCGGAGACCGGCGCGAGCGCGGATTGCGACAGGCCCGTCTCGGCGGCGAGCGCCAGCAGGCCGGCGCCGTCGCGCAGGCGCGAGCCGTAATCGGCGCGGTAGCTCTGCTTGTCGCGTTCCGCCCGGAGCGCGGAGAGCGCCGAATCCATCGCCTTCACCGCCCGGCCGCGGTCGCCGAGGAGCGCCAGCGCCGCCGCGATCTGCGCACGCCCGAGGGGCGTCGTGAACGCGGCGAGCTTGGTGTCGGCGAGGTAGCGCAGGTCGCCCATCACCGGGCGGCCGTTGCGGGCCAGCACGTAGGCCGCGTAGGCGAGGTCCGTCCCGCCGTCGCGAACCTCGGTGGTGTTGGCGACCGCGTTGCGCAGGCGATCCAGGGCTTGCGAGAACGCCGCCTGCGGCACGGCAAAGCCGCGTTCGCGCGCGCGCGTCAGGAAGTCGGTGATGTAGGCCGACAGCCAGAGGTCGTTCGACCCTTGCGCCGACCACAGCCCGAAATCGCCGCTCGCGTCCTGGCGCGACAGCACCCGCTCGATCGACTCGCGGATGCGGGCATCGACGGTGTCGTCCGGCGCCTGCTTGCCGCGGACGGCGAGCGCGTTGACGTAGAGCAGCGGCATCGCCCGGCTCACCACCTGCTCGGAGCAGCCGTAGGGGTAGCGATCGAGCGCGAGCAGCAAAGCCGGCACGTCGATGCCCGGCAGCGCGCCGGCCGCCACCGAGACGGTGCCGGTGCCGGGGAGGATGTCGGCCAGGAGATCGCCCGAGACCTGCAGGCTCGCACCCGGCGCCAGCGTGCGCACCTCGCGCCGCACCAGCGCGCCGGTGCCCGGCGAGACGGGAAGCGCGAAGCGCTGGCCGACGCCCGCGGCGAGGCCGGGGCCGGACAGCGTCAGGTCGAGGGTCGCGGTGCCGGGACCGGCCGCGGTGATCGGCACGACGAGCTGCCCCTTCGCGCCGGCCTCCAGCCGCATCACCGTGTGGACGGCCTCGGCTCCGACCAGCACCGGGCCGGCCAGGTCGAGGTCGACCGTGTAGGCGCCCGCCTGCCCCTCGACGTTGTCGAGCGCCACGAAGACGCGCGAGCGGTCGCCGGCATTGAGGAAGCGCGGCAGGGTCGCCGAGACCACCACGGGGTCGCGCACGATCACGTCGGCCGAGGCCTGCCCCACCCGGGTGCCGCTCCAGGCGGTGACCATCACCCGCGCGGTGCCGTTGAAGGCCGGAAGCGGGAAGGTGACGCTGGCGCTGCCGTCCGGCGCCACCGTCGTCACGCCGGAAAAGAGCGCGAGCGGCGCCTGGGTCGGGGGCGAGTCGGCGAGCTCCCCGCCGGCCCCGTCGCCGCCGGAGCGAATCGCGCCCAGTGTCCCCTGCATGCCGTCGATCAGGTATCCGTAGAGGTCGCGGACCTCGGTGCCGAGCGCCTTCTGGCCGAGGAAGTGGGCGACCGGGTTCGGCGCCTCGTAGCGGGTGAGGTTGAGGATGCCGACATCCACCATCGCCACGGTGACGCGTGCCGCCTCGCCGGCCTTGAGGCCCGCGAGGCGGATCGGCAGCGTCAGGTCCTGCCGCGGCCGGGTCTTCTCGGGGGCCTCGATCGAGACGGCGAGCGCCCGCTCGGCCCGGTCGACCGAGAACCACGCCAGCCCGAGCGCCCGGCCCGGCAGGCGCTTGGCCGCCTGGTCGAGCGGCCGGTAGGCGGTGGCGACGAGGTAGGCGCCGGCGCCCCACTCCGCCTTGACCGGGATCGACACCGTCGCGCCCGCCTCCGGCACGTCGACGTCGAGCACCGCCTGCACCCGGTCGCCGACGACGGTGACGGTGGCCCGGCCCTTGAAGTGCGGGTTGAGCCGCGCCTGCAGGGTGTCGCCGGCCTTGTAGGCCGCCCTGTCGAGGGTCAGGTCGAGGAGGTCCGGCACGTCGGCCGTCTCCGTGCCGCCCCAGCCGACGTTGAAGGTGACGCTCGCCGCCGCCCCCGGCCTGCCCGGCACGCTGGCTTCGAGCCGGTACTTGCCGAACCCGACGGCCGCGGCGACCTTGCCGGCCGCGTCGGCCCTGAGGTCGAGGGTGCCGTTGGCGACGCGGCGCACGGACTTCACCGGCTCGAACGACCAGCGGCCGTCGGCGCGGTACCATTGGTAGGTCTGCTCCAGGCGCGACAGCGTCCAGGTCACGCCGCCCTGCGCCAGCCGCGTGCCGTCGGGCGCGGCCATCACCACGTCGAATCCGGCGGTCCCGCCGACGGGAAGGTCGTCGCCGAATCCCTTGCGGATCGCCAGCACCGGTCCCTCGGGCAGGATCGGCAGGGTCAGGCTGCGCGACAGGGCCCGCCCGCCGGGCTCTCCCACCGCCAGCGTGATCCTGGCCTCCACCGGACGCGGGGCGGCCAAGCTCTGCACCGGGACCGTGACCAGGGCCTCGCCCTTGGCGTCGGTGACGGCGCGCGCCTCGATCTCCTGCGTCGAGGCCTCGATCGCCTCGTCGTCGAGGCCGACCGAGAAGCCGTCGAGCCCCTTGATGCCGCTCGTGCCTGCCGCCTGGACGGTGACGCTGCCCGAGACGTCGAGGCCGGAGCCCGGCGCGCCGTAGAGGTAGCGCGCGGCCACCGCGATCTTCGCCGCCTCGCCCCTGCGCAGGGCCGGCTGCTCGGGCTTCAGCACCACGTCGAGCCGTTCGGGGACGTAGTCTTCGAGCAGGAACGACGCCTCGCCGATGGCGGGCGCCTTCGGATCGGTGAAGGCCGCGATCCGCCAGGTGCCGTGCATGGCGCCCGAGAGCAGCGGCAGCGGCAGGGCGCGCCCGCCCAGCCCCTGGTCCGCCACCGAGACGCGGCGATACTCGACGCCGTCCGGGCGCTTGACCACCAGCGTCAGCGGCAGGCTCGGCACCGCCTTCCCCTGCCCGTCGCGCAGGAGGGCGGTGATCTGCACGGTCTCGCCGGAGCGGTAGACCCCGCGCTCGGGGAAGACGTAGGCCTCGATCGCGCCGGGATCGGCCCGGCCCTTCACGCCGCGGTCGGTGAGGTCGAAGGCCGCCAGATTCAGGTCGAGGAAGCCGTAATCGTCGCCGACCTGCGCCACCACGAGGCTCGGCGCGACGCCGCCCTCGCCGCGCGCGAGCCCCGGATCGAACGCGGCGTGGCCGCTCGCGTCGGTCTTGCGCGTGCCGAGCACCTCGTTGTTGCGGGCGATCAGGCGGATGTCCGCGTCGGCGATCACCTGGGCGCTGGCGAGCGAGCGCGCGAAGACGTGCACGCCGTCGCGGCCCTTGAAGGCGGTGAGCCCGAGATCGGAGACCACGAACCACTGCGTCGCCTTGGCCTCGTAGCCGCCGTCCTCGCCGTCGGCGGCCGCGGCCGTGCCCGAGGCCTGCGCCAGCATCACGTAGAGGCCGGGCTCGAGCTTGCCGACCGCCTGGAGCACCGGGAAGGCGGTCACCGCCTCCTGGTTGACCTCGGCCTTCGCCGTCTCGAGCGTCCCCTTCCAGACCTGGACGCCCTTCTGCTCGGCGATCGTCCGCGCGGTGGCGCCGTTGAGCTGGCCCAGGAACTCCTCGGAGCGGAGCGAGGGCAGCAGGCCGCGGTCGCCGATGCGCAGCACCTCCACGTCGAGCTTGGGCGCGTTGACCGAGACCAGCGGCACCCCGGCCTGGCCGGTGCGGGGCAGGACGTAGTTGCGGCCGGTGAAGCGCACCTGCGGGGCGCGGTCGCGGACGTAGACCTCGTAGTCGGCCGATTTCAGCAGCGTCTCGCCCACCGACGAGGG
>CAZZZJ010000185.1:0-6449 GCA_964658355.1 Beijerinckiaceae bacterium | reverse complement strand
TAGGTCATCCCGACATCGGGGAACAGGCCGATGCCGACCTCCGGCATGGCGAAGACGTAGCCTTCCGAGGCGACCCGGTGCGGCCCGTGCAGCGAGATCCCGGCGCCCCCGCCCATCACCACGCCCTCGATCAGCGCGACGATCGGCTTCTCGAACCGCTGCATCCTGGCGACCAGCCGGTACTCGGCCTGCCAGAACGCGAACACGTCGTCGAAGCGGCCGGCCTTGCCGCAGGCGTAGATGTGCCGGATGTCGCCGCCAGCGCAGAACGCTCGCCCACCGGAGCCGCGGATCGCCACGCGGGTGACGGCGGCGTCAGCGGCCCAGGCGTCGAGCTGCGCGTGCAGGGCACCGATCATGCCGAGGGAGAGCGCGTTCAGGGCCTTGGGCCGGTCGAGGGTGACGATGCCGAGCGCGCCCCGTCGCTCGAACTGGATCTCGTCATGGGCCCCGTCCGTTCCGCTCACGATCGCTCCGTCCCGTTCCTGTCCGCCATGATGATGCGCGGTTAGAGGCCGCTCCGGCCGTCGCGTCAACGCACCGGACTTCGCCGGCTCCGGGACTTATGCTAGGCCGCGCCACCCGCGAACAGATCACAGCGAACGCGATTCCATGTCCCGCGAACATCCGTCCGACGACACGCCCCGGCCGCGCCCCCTCGCCGTGGAGACCGCACGCGAGGGCGCGCGCGTCGAGGGCCTGAAGATCACACAGCGCCCGCGCCGCAACCGCAAGGCCGATTGGTCGCGGCGCTTGGTGCGCGAGAACACGCTCACGGTCGACGATCTGATCTGGCCGATGTTCGTGATCGAGGGAACGGGCCGACGCGAGCCGATCGCCTCGATGCCCGGCGTCGAGCGCCTGAGCGTCGACGAGATCGTGCGCGATGCCGAGCGCGCGGCACGCCTCGGCATCCCGGCGATCTCGTTTTTCCCCTACACGGACGTGGCGCTCCGCGATCCCACCGGCTCCGAGGCGTTGAACCCCGAGAACCTCGTGTGCCGGGCGGTCAGGGCGGTGAAGAAGGCGGTGCCGCAGATCGGCATCATGACCGACGTGGCGCTCGATCCCTACACCAGCCACGGCCATGACGGCCTGCTCTCGGACGGGGCGATCCTCAACGACGAGACCGTGGCCCTGCTCGTCGAGCAGAGCTTGATCCAGGCCGAGGCCGGCACCGACATCATCGCTCCCTCCGACATGATGGACGGGCGCGTCGGCGCGATCCGGGCCGGGCTCGACAAGGCCGGCTTTCTCGACGTGCAGATCATGGCCTACGCGGCGAAGTACGCGAGCGCCTTCTACGGGCCGTTCCGGGATGCGATTGGAACGCAGGCGGCGCTGGTCGGCGACAAGCGCACCTACCAGATGGACCCCGGCAACGGCCTCGAGGCCCTGCGCGAGGTCGCACTGGACCTGGAGGAGGGCGCCGACTCGGTGATGGTGAAGCCGGGCCTGCCCTATCTCGACATCATCCGCCGGGTGAAGGACGCGTTCGGTGTGCCGACCTTCGCCTACCAGGTGTCGGGGGAGTACGCGATGATCGAGGCCGCCAGCCGCAACGGCTGGCTCGACGGCGAACGCGCCATGGTCGAGAGCCTGCTCGCCTTCAAGCGCGCCGGCGCCGACGGCGTGCTGACCTATTACGCCCCCCGCGTCGCCGAGCGCCTGCGCGCCGGGGCGTGAGACGGGGGCTTCTCGCCGTCGGCATCGTGGCGGGCTTCCTAGCAGGCCTCGTTGCCTGCGAGAGTTCGGTGCAGCAGCAGCGCATCGCCACCTGCCGCCGCGCCGTTCCGGCGCTCGTGCCGGATGATTCCGGCATCAAGATCCTGCGTGCGGGGTCGGGCGCGGACGGAGACAGCATCCGCGTCGATTATCAGGCCGGCAACCGCCAGCATGTCGCGCTGTGCCGCTTCAACGTCGGCGCCGTGCTGACCGGCATCACATCCGATCGAAAGCCCCTGTCCGAGGCCTCGCTCTACCTGCTCAAGCGCTACTATCTCGACACGCCGGACGCGGACGACCCGGAGCACAAGGCACGCTGATGTCTCGCGTCGGGGCATAACTATCGAAGGTGCGGATACCGATTTCGCCGAGCCGGATCGACCGGCCGATAGACCACGGCAACGCAAGGCTCCGGCGGCCACCGCCCGTCGGATCGCCGGCCTATTCCTTGGCGCGCCGCAGGATCTGAACGACCACGCCTGCATCGACCTCCCCCTGCCGACCTTGGGAGGCGTCTACGTCTGGCCCGTCGCCGCGCAAGGGCAGAGCGTGCGAATGCGCCCCGAGGGCCAGCCGACCTCCGACACCATCGCCCCGATGGTCCACAGCGCGGTCGCCGAGCGCAATCTGGCAAACCTGCCCGAGGAGGTCATGCGGGACCGCATCGCGGTCGCACGTCTCATACAGGTCCCGGCGGAGCGGTCACCGACGATGCCGGACGCGCCCATTTTGCGTCTCTGGCGCCTTACCGTATACATTATGCATCCTTATCGGCATGGTCCCCGTGGGCCGCGCCGACGCCGAGTGGCGGATGCTTTCGCCTTCGAATGGCGAGTCCATCATGACGGTCGCATCCAACCAAGCCGCATCCGGCCTACTCGTACGCCGCCTGGAGCGCATCGGCCGCCTGTCAGTCGCGGAGCGCCACGCCGTCGAGCAATTGCCGACGAAGCTTCAGACGCTCAGGCCGCGGCAGGACATCGTGCGCGAGGGCGAAAAGCCCGAGCATACTTGCCTCATCGTTGAGGGCTGGGCCTTCCGCTACAAATTGCTCAGCGCGGGGCGGCGCCAGATCCTGTCTTTCCATGTGCCGGGGGATATGCCGGATCTGCACAGCCTGCATATCGACACGATGGATCACAGCCTCGCGGCTCTGACCGAGGCCACGATCGCCTTTATCCCGCACGAGAGCCTCTTCGACGTCACGAAGCGTTTCCCCGGCCTCGCAGCCATCCTGTGGCGCGAGACCCTCATCGATGCCGCCATCTTCCGGCAGTGGATCACCAGCACGGGTCAGCGCGACGGGGTCGGGCGGATGGCGCATCTTCTCTGCGAACTTTATTGCAAGCTGGAAGCCATGGGTCTTGCAGCCGAGCATCGTTGCACGCTGCCGATCACGCAGACCGAACTTGGCGATGCCCTCGGCCTTTCCAGCGTGCACACCAATCGCGTGTTGCAACATTTGCGGGCTCACAAGATCATCGCGCTCCGCATGAGAGCATTGACCATCACGTCCTGGGACGGTCTCGCGCAGGCCGCCGAGTTCAACCCGGCCTACCTGCAACTCGGCCGATAGGCTGGTAGCGAGGCGCCATCTCTCCGCGAGCTGACAAACGCCTGTCATCGTTAGCTTCGTTCGCGCAACGCATCGGTGGTGCCGTTTGGAATTCTCGCGTCCGTTTTGAAACACGGTTCACTGAAAACGGGTGCCCTTGTCGGACTTGTCTACGATCCGACACAGAACGTCGAAGGATTGTCCTTTGGCAACCTGTCGCGTGAGACCAAAGCACTCGGTGCGTGGATCTGCGTCCGCTCTATTCTTGCGAAAAGCGCGAAAATTCGAACTGCGGGGCATGCTGGGTTTTTGGTTTTCGTGATCGGCGCCGACGCCGTTCCCCGGATTGCCACAGCTAGAAATTGAGTGCACGATTACCTTAATCGCACAGAAATGAAATACGCGCGGGTTAGGCGGGGAAATTCGGAATGCCCATGATCGACCGCCGACAAGCAGACCGGTGCCTCGAGGTTGCCCGTGAATTGCGTGCCGCGGCCGAAGACACGCGGCGGACGCTTCAGGCATCGCGCGATCTCGTGCAGCGCTCTCGCGAGCAGACTGAAGCAGGGCCGGCCGCATCCAGCGATCGCGACGGGTCCGGCCCGTCAAACCAATTGGTGACGGCTCTCATCGAGGCCTACGAGGCCGCGGAAAACGAGCCTGACGCCCGAACCCGCCTGCTCCTCGGTCGGGTCCTCCATCATGTCGGTTGTCGCATCGCTGGCATGATGGGACCACGCGCGGCCGGGGTCGCCGTCCATTGATCGACGCCGCGCGGGTATCGGCCGGAAGCCATGATGAACGGTGACGACCCACAGAACGACGACCTCAGTGCGCTGGTCCGCATCGCCCGGTCACTGGGAGTTCCGGTCGCGACCTTCCTGACGGGCCGCCCGCCTGAGGTACCGGACACCGACCCTCCCGTGACGGCTCAGGATCATCTTCCCGAAGTGGTCATGCTGTTGCGCCTGTTCGTGCGGCTGAAGAGCCCCGAGGCCCGGGCGCGCTGCCTCGCCTTCGTCGTGCAGGAGGCCACACACGACGGTTAATCCGCGCGGCCGCCCTCGACGACGGGGCGAGAACGCATGATGCTGGAACCCGACGGACGGCGCGGCATCGATCCGAAAGCTCAGAAGGTGGCAATGGACCAGGACCACTTTCCGATCGTCGGAATCGGCGCGTCCGCGGGCGGTATCGAAGCGATGCAGGGCTTCTTCCGTGGCGTACCGGGGACGCTCGAGGCGGCCTTCGTCATCGTCACGCATCTCAGCCGGAAGCATAAGAGCCTGCTCCCGGACGTGCTGGCTCGCTTCACGCCGCTCGAGGTCGAGGCCGCCGCCGACGGCATGCTGGTCCGACCAGGCCGCGTCTACGTCATGCCGGGCGGTTTCGTCATGGGCATCGCGGGCGGGCGCCTGACATTGAGACCGCTCGGGCCGGAGGGTCGCGAGACCAAACCGATCGACATCTTCCTGACGGCCCTGGCCCTCGACCAGGGCGAGCGTGCGGTCGGCGTGATCCTGTCCGGCGGCGACGGCGACGGCGCCATCGGCGTCAAGGCGATCAAGGAGCACGGCGGCCTGACCCTGGCCCAGACCCCGGATGGCTCCGGCCCCGAGACCCCCGACATGCCGCTCAGCGCGTTGCGGACCGGCTTCGTCGATTTCGGCGAGCGGGCCGAACGGATGGGCGACCGGATCGCCGCACACATCACCGCTGCGCCGGACGCTCCAGCCGACCGGGTCGCGCGCGCGATCGACACCGAACTGCTCGACGAGATCTTCGCCATCCTCCGCTCGCAGGTCGGCCACGACTTCTCGGGTTACAAGCCCAGCACCTTCGTACGCCGCCTGCAGCGGCGCATCAGCGTCGTCGGGGTGACCGGGCCGGACGACTACCGCACACTGCTGCGTGCCGACCCGGCCGAGGTCGGGGCGCTGTTTCGGGATCTGTTGATCGGTGTGACGAACTTCTTCCGCGATGCCGCCGCCTTCGAGGCTCTGGCGACCCACGTCATCCCGAAGCTGTTCGACGAGCGCGCGGCGACCGATGTCGTGCGGATCTGGGTGCCGGCCTGCTCGACCGGCGAGGAGGTCTACTCCCTCGCCATCCTCCTGCGCGAGCACATGCTGACCCAAGCGGATCCGCCGCGCGTACAGATCTTCGCCACCGACATCGACGAGCGCTCGCTCACGGTCGCCCGGACCGGCCTCTATCCGAGAACCTACCTCTCCGCCGTCTCACCCGAACGGATCGCGCAGCACTTCGTCGTCGAGGGCGAGAGCGCGGTGGTCACAAAGGCCGTCCGCGACCTATGCACCTTCGCCCCGCACAGCGTGTTGCGGGACCCGCCGTTCTCGCGCCTCGATCTCGTCTCCTGCCGCAACCTGCTGATCTATCTCGGCGTCGAGGCTCAGCAACAGTTGATGCCGGTGCTGCACTACGCCCTGCGCCCGCGCGGCTACCTCTTCATCGGGATGGCCGAGAACGTGACGCGCTTCGAGGACCTGTTCGAGACAATCGACAAGCGGAACCGCATCTTCCAGGCCCGGGACGCGATCCCGCCGGCCCGGTTGCCGCCGATGTCCGGGCCGGACACGCCGATCTTCGCGGGTACCAGCCATCCGCACCGGCGCAACGTGACGACGCACGCGGCCCTGCGGCACACCGTCGAGACGCTGATGCTGTCCGAGTTCACGCCGCCCCATGCGGTCGTGACGCGGACGGGCGAGGCAGTGCACTACTCGTCGCGGATCGGCGATCATCTGGAGGTCGTACCGGGCCAGCCGACCCGGGAGCTGGCCGCGATGGCACGCAAGGGCCTGCGGCTGGATCTCCGTACGGCGCTGCGCGAGGCGATCGAGGGCAACACCCGGATCGTGCGCGACAGCATCGGCGTCGAGTTGCCGGATGGCCGTCTCCAGTCGATCTCCCTGGTTGTGAAGCCGCTGAACACGGCCGGCGCAACCGAGCCGCTGTTCCTGGTCGTGTTCAACGAAGCCGCTGCGCCCATCATGAAGGACCGGCAGGCCCTGGAGGCGAACGAGCGGGACACGGCGTTCCAGGTCCTGGAACGCGAATTGAACGTGACGCGTGAGCGGCTCCAGGGCGTGATCGAGGAGTACGAGACCTCCCTCGAGGAGCTGAAATCCTCGAACGAGGAACTGTA
>CAZZZJ010000184.1:0-6487 GCA_964658355.1 Beijerinckiaceae bacterium | reverse complement strand
CCCGGCGTCACGACGGTGCGCATCGTCGCCGCAATCTCCTCGATGGAGGTCATTCTTCTTCACCCCTATTCAGCCGTCGTTCGCGGTCTGGCTTCGGTTTAACACAAGTGACATTCCCATGACACGGCCACACCTCTGGCATATCGCCTACCAGATCTTGCCGGCGCCGGCGCGAAGCCATATCCGACCGACGTTCCTTCACGAGACCGGAACCAACTCAAGGCGCGCCCCTGCGAAGGGGAGCGCCTTTTCGTGTGACGGGAGTGCTCGGCCCGACACCCGTCGCGGGATGTCCGCACGGACACCGAACGGCGTGACGATCCGAAACGCCGCGGTCTTTGCCTGACGGTGCGGACTAGGCTATCGCGGACGGATTCGAAGGACGGCACCTCGCGGTGCCCGACAGGGCCGGATTCCTCCGGCGATCCGATCTCGCGTAAGCCGAAGAGCATGCTGCAGAACATCCGCAATGCCAGCCAGCACTGGATCGGCAAGATCGTGCTGACGGTGATCTTCACGTTCCTGATCGCGGGCGTGGCGGTGTTCGGCGTGGAGGAGTTCTTCCGCGGCGGCTCGTCCACGACCGTGGCCACGGTCGGGAAGACGCCGATCACAGCGGAAGCCGTCCGCACCGCCTACCAGAACCAGCTCCAGCGCTATCAGACGCAGATGCGGCGCACCCTCACCCCGGATCAGGCCCGCGCCCTCGGCGTCGACCGGCAGGTTCTGGCCCAGCTGGTGACCGAGGCGTCGCTGGACCAGAAGACCCACGATCTCGGCCTCGCGGTGCCGGACGCGTCGGTGATCCGCGCGATCCACGACGAGAAGAGCTTCCAGAACGCGCAAGGGCAGTTCGAATCGGCGCTGTTCTACCAGACCCTGCAGCGCGCCGGCCTGAACGAACCGATGTTCGTGCGCGAGCAGCGCGCCGTCATCGCGCGTCTGCAGCTCGCCGAGGCCGTCTCCGCCGACCTGCACGTGCCGGAGGCGATGCGCACGGCCGTTCACCGCTACGCCACCGAACGGCGCAAGGCCGCCTACCTGATGCTGCCTCCCTCGGCAGCGGGCGACATCGCGGCTCCGAGCGAGGACGCCCTGAAGGCCTATTACGAGGGCAACCGTTCGGCTTACCGGGCGCCGGAGTACCGCGCCGCGACCCTCCTGGTGCTCGACCCGGCCGCGATGGCCAAGCCCGACGCCGTTTCGGCCGAGGAGGTCCAGAAGGTCTACGACCAGGACAAGGCGCGCTTCGGTTCGCCGGAGAAGCGCACGATCCAGCAGATCGTCTTCCCCGATGCCGCCGCCGCCGACGCCGCGCGCAAAGCGATCGCCGAGGGGAAGAGCTTCGCGGCGGTGGCCGAGGAGCGCGGCACCGACGGCAAGGACCTGACGCTCGGGACCCTGACGCGGGCGGAACTGTTCGATCCGGCCGTGGCGGACGCGGCCTTCGGCCTGGAAAAGGACGGCACCAGCCAGCCCGTCAAGGGCCGCTTCGGCACCGTGCTGCTGCACGTCACCGCGATCGAGCCCGCGACGGTGAAGCCGCTCTCCGAGGTCGAGCCGGAGATCCGAAAGCAGATCGCGCTGGCTCGGGCCCGCGACGGCGTCGACAAGATCCACGACGCGATCGAGGACCAACGCGCCGGTGCCAAGCCGCTTGCCGACATCGCCAAGGAGCGCGAGCTGCCGATCGTGACGATCGCGGGCGTCGACGCGCAGGGTAAGGATCCGGCCGGTCAGCCCGTCGCCGGCATTCCGGACGCCGACACGACGCTGCCGGCGCTCTACCGGGCCGAGATCGGCGGCGACAACGAGCCGTTGCGGACCAAGGCTGGCGGCTACGTGTGGTACGACGTGACCAAGATCGACGCGGCGCACGACAAGCCTCTGGACGAGGTCCGCGATGCGGTCACGGCCGGCTGGCGCGAGGCCGAGGTGTCGCGCCTGCTCCAGGCCAAGGGCAAGGCGCTCGCCGAGCGCCTCGACAAGGGCGAGACGATCGAAGCCCTCGGCACCGAGGTCGGCGTGAACCCGCAGGAGGGCGAAGAACTGGCGCGCAACCAGGCCAAGGACGCGCTGACCGTCGATGTGGTCAACCGCATCTTCGCCACCGCCGTCGGCAAGGCCGGCTCCGCCGCGGCCGGCGAGTCGCGCGCGGTCTACAAGGTCGAGGCCGCGACGATGCCGGCCTACGTCGCCGGCAGCCCCGCGGACAAGACGATCGAGGGCAACTTCCGCACCGCGCTCGCCGACGACGTGCTCGGCGAATACATCGCCGAGGTGCAGAAGAACGCCGGCGTCAGCGTCAACCAGGCGGCTCTGCGGCGCGCGATCGGCGGCGAGTACTGAGACCGATGGCGGACGCGCCCGACTATGCCGCTTACGCGGCGGCCTACGAAGCCGGACACCCGGTCCTCCTCGACCTGACGCTGGTGGCCGACCTCGAAACGCCGGTCGCCGCTTTCCTGAAGCTGCGCGCCTGCCATCCCGGCCCTGCCTTCCTGCTCGAATCGGTCGAGGGCGGCGTGGTGCGCGGGCGCTACTCGATGATCGGCCTCGATCCCGACCTCGCATGGCGCTGTCGCGACGGCCGGGCCTCGCTCGCTCGCGGCGACCTCACGGCCTTCTGCGCCGACGCGCGCGCGCCGTTGGACTCCCTGCGGGCGCTGATCGCCGAAAGCGCGATCATGGAGAGCGAAGGCCCTGCGCTTCCGCCGATGGCGGCCGGCCTGTTCGGCTATCTCGGCTACGACATGGTTCGCGCCATGGAACGGCTGCCCGAAGCCAATCCCGATCCGCTGAACGTCCCCGACGCGATTCTCGTGCGGCCGCGGGTGATGGTGGTGTTCGATTCCGTGCGCGACCTGATCACCGTGGTCTGCCCGGTTCGGCCGGTGGCCGGCGTTCCGGCGAAGGCGGCCTACGAGGCCGCACTGGCCCGCCTCGACCGGATCGCCGAGGCGCTGGAGGGCCCTCTTCCGATCGAGGCGCGGGTCGACCTCGCCGCGGTCGCGCATCCCGAACCGGTCTCGAACACCGCGCCGGAGGCCTACCTCGCGATGGTGGCGCGCGCCAAGGAGTACATCGTCGCGGGCGACGTGTTCCAGGTGGTGCTGTCCCAGCGCTTCGAGGCGCCGTTCACGCTGCCCGCGATCGCGCTCTATCGTTCGCTCCGCCGCACCAACCCGGCGCCCTTCCTCTGCTATCTCGATTTCGAGGATTTCCAGGTCGTCTGTTCGTCCCCCGAGA
This sequence comes from Beijerinckiaceae bacterium, assembly GCA_964658355.1. Classification (GTDB taxonomy): domain Bacteria; phylum Pseudomonadota; class Alphaproteobacteria; order Rhizobiales; family Beijerinckiaceae; genus Methylobacterium. The sequence continues at coordinate 3,238 of CAZZZJ010000184.1, read as the reverse complement.
TCCTGGTGCGGGTGCGCGACGACAAGGTCACGATCCGGCCGATCGCCGGCACCCGCCGCCGTGGTGCGACGCCGGCCGAGGACCGGGCGCTCGCCGAGGAACTCTTGGCCGACCCGAAGGAGCGCTCCGAGCACCTGATGCTGCTCGATCTCGGCCGCAACGACGTCGGCCGCGTCGCCAAGCTCGGCACCGTCACCGTCACAGGCTCGTTCTTCCTCGAATACTACAGCCACGTGATGCACATCGTCTCGAACGTCGAAGGCGACCTCGACCCGAGGCACGACAATCTGGCCGCACTCGCCGCCGGCTTCCCGGCCGGCACGGTTTCGGGCGCGCCGAAGGTGCGGGCGATGGAGATCATCGACGAGCTGGAACGCGAGAAGCGCGGGCCCTACGGCGGCTGCATCGGCTATTTCGGGGCGCGCGGCGAGATGGACACCTGCATCGTCCTGCGCACCGCGATCGTGAAGGACGGCCGCATGCACGTGCAGGCCGGCGCCGGCATCGTCTACGATTCGGATCCGCATTCCGAGCAGCAGGAATGCGTGAACAAGGCCCGTGCCCTGTTCCGCGCGGCGGAAGACGCCGTTCGCTTCGCGGCCCAGGCCAAGCGCGGGCAATAGGCACCAGCACGTTTTCGCGCGCCGAGCCGGCGGAAGCTTCGACGGAGAAGGTCTAGGCGAGGGCGCGCAGGGAGACCCGCAAGGCATCGGGGTCGTGTCCGGCGAGCGTTGCCTCGACAGCCGCATGCATCTCGCGCCAGACCGGCACGGCGGCGGCCAGGCTGACATGTCCGGCCTCCGTCAGCGACAGCAGCCGGCCGCGCCGGTCCTTCGGGTCCTCCGCCACCGTCGCGAGGCCGCGCCGCTCCAGCACCTTGAGCGCTGCGGTGAGCGTGGTGCGATCCATCGCGAGCACTCGCGCCACGGCAGCCATCGGAGCCGGCTCCGGACAGTTCAGCGCCATCAGCAGCGAGAACTGGCCGCTCGTCAGCCCGAGGGGCCGCATGGCTTCGTCGAAGCGGCGGCCCAGGGCACGGGCCGCGCGCTGCGCATGCAGGCACAGGCAGGAATTGCGGACGTGGGCGGTGGTCGCGAAGGGGACGACGATTGACGGGGCCGAAGTTGACATAGCCGTTTTTACGTTGATATCAACCTATCTGCCAATGCGACAAACCGGTGCGCTCAGAGGACCGAGGCCGATGGCAGATCACGCGGGCACCTTCGTTTGGTACGAGCTGACGACACCGGACCTCGCAGCGGCGCAGGCCTTCTACGGCACGGTTGCCGGCTGGAGCATCGTCGACGCGGGAATGCCGGGGGTCGACTACCGCATCGCGCGAGCGGGCGACGTCCGCGTCTGCGGGATGACGGGCGCGATCGGCTGCGAAACACCTGCCGGCAACCGGATGGGATGGCTCGGCTACGTCGCGGTCGCCGACGTCGACGCGACGGCCGAGCGCGTGAGGGCCGCTGGCGGTCGCATCACCTTCGAGCCGCAGGACATCCCGGGCGTCGGCCGGTTCTGCATGGCCGCCGATCCGCAGGGCGCGGCCTTCGCGCTCTTCCACGGCGACGGCGCGCCGCCGTCCATGCCTCCGGCCGGCACACCCGGCCCGTTCGCGTGGCACGAGTTGCACGCTCGCGACGGGGAGTCCGCCTTCGCGTTCTATGCCGATCTGTTCGGCTGGGAGAAATCCATGGCGGTCGACATGGGGCCGATGGGCACCTACCAGATCTTCTCCCGCCACGGCGCCGACCTTGGCGGGATGATGACCTCGCCGATGCCGGCAGCCCCGTGCTGGCTGTACTACATCGCCGTCGATTCGATCGGTGCCGCGGCCGAGCGGGTCGTCTCGGCCGGCGGCTCGGTTCTCCAGGGCCCCCACGAAGTGCCGGGCGGCTCCTGGATCGTCCAGGCGCAGGATCTGCAGGGCACGCTGTTCGCCCTTGTCGGCCCGAAATCCGAGGCCTGACCCGCGAAGCGCCCGCAGGGCGGATCGTGTCTCGATTCGACGTCCGAGCCATCGCCGTCCGGCTGATTTCGAGCCCTGCCGGCCGCTCGGCCCGTCCCCCTCGCTTCTCCGAAGCGGCCATTCGCCGGCGGACCGGCACGTTCGTGCGACGTATTCTTCTGCGGTGTGCGCCTTCTCACCGCGTCTTCGACCGCAGGTACCTTAGCGAGCCCCGATGAGCATCAGCATCCACGACGTCAGCGTCCCCGTCTTCGTCAACGCGCTCCGCAACATGATCACGTGGCTCGACAAGGCGGCATCGGAGAAGCCGGAAGCCGCGTTGCTCGTCGGGCGGCTCGCTCCGGACATGAAGCCTCTGCCGGCCCAGTATCAAATGGCGTCCGACAGCGCGAAGAACGCAGTGGCGCGGCTTGCCGGGATCGAAGCACCCGCGATGCCCGATGTCGAGGCGACCTTCGCCGAACTCAAGGAACGCTGTGCCAGGACGATCGCCTTCGTCGAAGGCATCGATCCGGCGGCGTTGGCCTCGGGCGGGGAGCGGGAGGTGGAGCTGAAGTTCCCGAACGGCATGGGATACCGCTTCAGTGGGCAGGCCTATCTCACCGGCTTCGCGCTTCCGAACTTCTTCTTCCACGTGACCACAGCCTACGGGATCCTCCGCAGCGCCGGCGTGAGCCTCGGCAAGCCGGATTTTCTCCAGCATCTTGGGCCGCCGAACATTCATCCCGCCGAGTAGTGGCTTCGGCTCCCCAGGACAAAGCCGATCCGCAGGGCCGGACGGACGCGCGCGTGACGCCGTCGCCTCGGTCCTTTCTGCGTCGTCGACCGAGCCCTGCCGCTGCCGGCGCGTTCACGCCCATGTTCTCATCCGAACGGGCGCCCCGGTGCCGAGCCCGTCCGAGCGAACGGTTCGTCCGAACCGACGATGACACGCTGTACCCGCGCGACGTGACCGCGGAGACGGCGGACACGCGGACATCGATCCTCGACAGGTCTCGCGATCGGGTTTCCACCCTGGGCTTCGCAGCAGACCGCGATGCCTTGACCGGCGCCACGGGCCGGGTCAGATCGTGGCCATGGAACCCGCGCCGATGCCCTCCGTCCTCGTCATCGACAACTACGATTCCTTCACCTGGAACCTCGTCCACCTGATCGGCCCGCTGAGCGGCGCGATCGACGTGGTGCGCAACGACCAGGTGACGGTGGAGGAGATCCGCGCGCGGGCGCCGGACGCGCTGGTGCTGTCGCCCGGCCCCTGCACGC
>CAZZZJ010000183.1:0-6496 GCA_964658355.1 Beijerinckiaceae bacterium | reverse complement strand
GGAAGTAGCGTGCCGCCCGCGCCTCGTCCTTCGGCAGGCCCTTGCCGTTGAACAGCAGGATCGCGAACTCGACCTCGCCGGCGAGGTCGCCGTTGTCGGCGGACCGCCGGAAGAGTTCCGCGGCCTTGCTCGGATCCTGCGGGACGCCGCGTCCCTGAAGGTAGAGCACGCCGAGATCGTGCTGGGCCGGGCCGATCTCGCCGTCCGCGGCCTTGCGGAACATCGTTGCGGCGCGCGCCTGGTCGGCATCCGTGCCGCTGCCGAGCAGCAGCAGGGCGAGGTTGTAGGCCGCCGTCGGCGATCCGTGCTCGGCCGCCTGCTCGAGCCAGCGCCGGCCGGCCTTGGGATCCTTGGGCACGCCGCGGCCGTCGAGCGACATCAGCCCAAGCGACGACATCGCGCCGGGTTCGCCCTGCGCCGCCGCGAGCCGGTACCAGTCGGCCGCCTTCGCCGGATCCGGCCGGATGCCGAGGCCCTGGTTGTACAGCTCGCCGAGCAGCGTCATCGCCGCCGCATCCTTGCGGTCGGCCTCGATCCGCTTCGTCGCCTCGCGAAACGCGGTCACGTACTGCCCGCGCTGGTAGGCGCCGTAGGCGAAGTCCGGCGTGCGGTCGGTCGGCGGCGGGCGGGCACCGCCGGAATAGCCGACGGTGTAGGGGGTCGGCAGTTCCCGCATCGGCGGCTTCACCGGGTCGGTGGCCGGATTCTTGGCCGGTTCGACGGCACCGGGCGCCGCGGCGGCCGGGCCGCCGGCCAGCAGCAGGGCGAGGCCGAGGCGCCGCAGCCGTCTCACGATGCGTCCCCTGCGAGGATGGTCTGCAGCCTGGCGACGGGGGTGGGATCGTCCATCCACAATCCGCTCTCCAGGCCGACGAACTCGGCGCCGGTGGCCGCGAGCCCGGCGAACTCCGCCTCGGCGCAGGCGACGCCGATGCACGGCGTCTCGAAGATCTCGGCCCACCACGCGGTGCGTTCGCGCACCGCGTCGGCATCCGCGGCGACGCCGTCCGGATAGAGGCCGCCGAACATCAGGTAATCGATCCCGGCCTCGCCCGCATCCATCGCCGCGTGCCGGCTCTCGATCCCGCCGACGCCGAGGATGCGTCCGTCGCGCAGGCGCGCGCGCAGGTCCTGCAGCGTGCCCTCCATCGGCTTGTCGATGTGGACACCGTCGGCGCCGCCGCGCGCCGAGACGCTGACGAGGTCGCCCGGAAACTCCGCCGCGGCGACGACGAGCGCCGCGCCGCCCGCTTGCACCACCGGCGCGACGCGCTTGACCAGGGCGATCAGGCTGCGCTCGTCGGCGGACGCCAGCCGCAGGACCACCGCCGCCACGTCGCCCGCCGCGCAGGCCCGCTCGAGGGCCGGCAGGAGCGCGTCGACATGCTCGGGCCCGACATGGTGCGGCGTCAGCAGGGTGAGGCGAGGTGCGTCGGTCATGCGCCCTGATACCGCCGCGGAGGGCGTCGGGGAAGCGGAGAGGGGCATTCCAGCTTCGGCAAACGCCGGCCGCCCCGGTGTCCGGCGCAGGCCCTCCCGGGCCCGCCCGTCATTCCGGGGCTGCGCAGCCGAACCCGGAATCCAGGACCGCGGGTCCTGATCGCGATGGCTCCGTCGGCGGCTCTGGATTCCGGGAACGCCCGACGGCGCCCCGGAACGGTTTCGGGATCGTCCGGCGCGTACGGTCTCCCAAACCGCTGAGGCCGTAGACGCGCCGCCTCAGTTCGCGGTGATCTTCGGGTCGAGCGAGCCGTTGGCGTAGCGCTTGGCCATGGCCGAGACCGAGATCGGGCGGATCTTGGAGCCCTGGCCGGCGGTGCCGAACTCCTCGAAGCGCTGCTTGCACAGCTTGGTCATCGCCTCCATGGCGGGCTTCAGGTACTTGCGCGGATCGAACTCGGCCGGGTTCTCGGCGAGCACCTTCCGGATCTGGCCGGTGAGCGCCATGCGGTTGTCGGTGTCGATGTTGATCTTGCGCACGCCGTGCTTGATCCCGCGCTGGATCTCGGCGACCGGCACGCCCCAGGTCGGCTTCATCTGGCCGCCGTACTGGTTGATGATGTCCTGCAGGTCCTGCGGCACCGAGGACGAGCCGTGCATGACGAGGTGGGTCGTCGGCAGGCGGCGGTGGATCTCCTCGATGACGTTCATCGCGAGCACGTCGCCGTCGGGCTGGCGGGTGAACTTGTAGGCGCCGTGGCTGGTGCCCATCGCCACCGCCAGCGCGTCGACCTTGGTGGCGGCGACGAACTTCACCGCCTCGTCCGGATCGGTCAGGAGCTGGTCGTGGGAGAGCACGCCCTCGGCGCCGTGGCCGTCCTCGGCCTCGCCCTCGCCGCTCTCGAGGGAGCCGAGCACGCCGAGCTCGCCCTCCACCGAGACGCCGGCCCAGTGCGCCATCTCGGAGACCTTCTGGGTGATGCCGACATTGTAGGCGTAGTCGGCCGGGGTCTTGCCGTCGGCCTTCAGCGACCCGTCCATCATCACTGAGGTGAAGCCGTACTGGATCGCGGTGGCGCAGGTGGCCTCGTCACTGCCGTGGTCGAGGTGCATGCAGACGGGAATGTGCGGATAGATTTCGACGAGGCCGTCGATGAGCTTGGCCAGGACGATGTCGTTGGCGTAGGCGCGCGCGCCCTTGCTCGCCTGCAGGATCACCGGCGAATCCGTGGCGTCGGCGGCCGCCATGATGGCGAGCCCCTGTTCCATGTTGTTCATGTTGAAGGCCGGCACGCCGTATCCGTACTCGGCGGCGTGATCGAGAAGCTGCCTCAACGTGATCCGCGCCATCGTCCTTGCTCCGTGAAAGCTATGATCGGGTCTGTGGTGGGCAACGCCGCTTTGGCGCGCATGGATCGCGCGGCGGCGCGAAAATCAGTCCGCGGCGCGCAGGGCCTCGACGCCCGGAAGCGTCTTGCCCTCCAGCCATTCGAGGAACGCGCCGCCGGCGGTCGAGATGTAGGAGAACTGCTCCGACACGCCCGCATGGTTGAGCGCGGCCACCGTGTCGCCGCCGCCGGCCACCGAGACCAGCCGGCCCGCGGCGGTCCGGTCGGCCGCATGCCGGGCCGCCGCGACGGTCGCGGCGTCGAACGGGGTCAGCTCGAACGCGCCGAGCGGGCCGTTCCAGACCAGCGTCGCGGCCTCGTCGATCGCGGCATCGATCAGCGCGACCGATTTCGGGCCGGCATCGAGGATCATGCCGCCCTCCGGCACCGCATCGACCGAGACCGTCTCGTTGGCGGCGTTCGCCTTGAACTCGGACGCGACGACCGCGTCCACGGGCAGGATGATCCGGCACTTCGCCGCCTCCGCCGCCGCGAGGATGCGGATCGCGGTCTCGGCGAGATCCTTCTCGCAGAGCGACTTGCCGACCGGCTTGCCCTGCGCGTGCAGGAAGGTGTTGGCCATGCCGCCGCCGATCACCAGCATGTCGACCTTGGTGACGAGATTCTCGAGCAGGTCGATCTTCGACGACACCTTGGCGCCTCCGACCAGGGCGATGACCGGGCGCTTGGGCGCCTCCAGCCCCTGGGTCAGGGCATCGAGCTCGGCCTGCATCAGGCGGCCGGCATAGGCGGGCAGGCGGTGGGCGAGGCCCTCCGTCGAGGCATGCGCCCGGTGGGCGGCCGAGAACGCCTCGTTGACGTAGACGTCGCCGTTGGCCGCCAGCGCGTCGGCGAAGGCCGGATCGTTCGTCTCCTCGCCCGCGTGATAGCGGGTGTTCTCCAGGAGCAGCACGTCGCCGTCCTTCATCGCCGCGACCGCGGCCGAGGCGGGCTCGCCGATGCAGTCGGTTGCGAAGGCCACCGGGCTGCCGAGCTTCTCCGACAGGGTCGCGACCACGGGCTCCAGCGAATCCTTCGCCTCGCGCTTGCCCTTCGGACGGCCGAAATGGGCGAGGAGCACCACCTTGCCGCCCTGGCCGGCGATCTCGCGGATCGTCGGCACCACCCGCTCGATCCGGGTCGCGTCGGTGACGCGGCCCGCATCCATCGGCACGTTGAGGTCGACGCGGAGGAGGACGCGCTTGCCCTGGAGCGGACCGGCATCGTCGAGGGTGCGGAAGGCGTTCATGCGGTCGGGCTCCGGTCGGCGTCGGATCAGCGCGCGGGCGAAGGGGCGGGGGCCGGCGACGTGGCGGTCGCGTTGGCGCGCGGCGGCAGCAGGCTGTCGAGGTTGAGCCGCTGCACGGCCACCATCAGCACCACGGTGAGCACGGCGGTGATGATCGCGGTGAGCACCAGGGCGCCGGTGCCGGGCAGGCGCCGCATCCGCTCGGTCAGCCCGCGCATCTCGGAGCGCAACGCCGCGAGGTCGGATTGCCGGGCCGCCTCGTTCATGCGGCTCGAGGCGCCTTCGACCTTGTCCTCGACGCGGGTCAGCAGCGACTCGGAGCGGGCGTACTTGTCCTCGATCCGCGCGGTCTTGTCCTCGATGCGGGCGAGCTGGTCGAACAGCTGGTTGGCCGCGATCGGGGTCGCGCCGGCGGTGCCGGCAGGCGTCGCGGCGGTCTCGGTCGTCCGGGGCACGGCGGGCTTGACGTCGGCGGGCGCGGACGTCGGCGAAAGGAAGCCCTGCCCGGTCGCGGTGTTCGGGGCGTCGGTCATCGGTCACGGACCCTTGTCGTCTGCGGTTTTCGAGAACTGCCCAGCGCGAGGCCCGACCGGACGAGGAGATCCGGCCGGGCCGTCATGCGCCGCGCCCGCCGGGGAGGGCGGGCGCGAAGATCGAGACGGATCAGAGCAGCTTGGCCATCGCCACGGCGGTGTCGGCCATGCGGTTCGAGAAGCCCCACTCGTTGTCGTACCAGGCGAGGATCCGCACGAAGGTGCCGTCCATGACCTTGGTCTGGTCGAGGTGGAAGGTCGAGGAATGCGGGTCGTGGTTGAAGTCGATCGAGACGTTGGGCTGGTCGGTGTAGGCGAGCACGCCCTTGAGCGGTCCGTCGGCCGCCGCCACGATCGCCGCGTTGATCTCCTCGACGGAGGTGGCGCGCTTGGCGGTGAACACGAGGTCGACCGCCGAGACGTTCGGGGTCGGCACGCGGATCGAGGTGCCGTCGAGCTTGCCCTTCAGCTCCGGCAGCACGAGGCCGACGGCCTTGGCCGCGCCGGTCGAGGTCGGGATCATCGAGAGGGCCGCGGCGCGCGCCCGGTACAGATCCTTGTGCATCTGGTCGAGCGAGGGCTGGTCGTTGGTGTAGGAGTGGATCGTGGTCATGAAGCCGCGCTCGATCCCGACGAGGTCGTTCAGGACCTTCGCCACCGGCACGAGGCAGTTCGTGGTGCACGAGGCGTTCGAGATGACGTGGTGGTCGGCGGTCAGCTTGTCGTGGTTGACGCCGTAGACCACCGTCAGGTCGGCGCCGTCGGCGGGTGCCGAGACGATGACGCGCTTGGCGCCGGCGTCGAGGTGGGCCTTCGCCTTGTCCTTCGAGGTGAAGATGCCGGTGCATTCCAGCGCGATGTCGACGCCGAGCTCGCGGTGCGGCAGCTCGGCCGGGTTGCGCACGGCGGTGACGCGGATGCGATTGCCGTCGACGATGATGGACTCGCCGTCGACCACGACCTTGGCGTTGAACCGGCCGTGGATCGAGTCGAAGCGCAGCAGGTGCGCGTTGGTCTCGACGGGGCCGAGATCGTTGATCGCGACGACCTCGATGTCCTTGCGGCCGGCCTCGTGGATCGCGCGCAGGATGTTGCGGCCGATGCGCCCGAATCCGTTGATGGCAACCTTCACCGTCACGGCGTGACTCCTTCCCGAGATGGGGCGCCGACCCGCGGGCGCCGTTCGATGGTACCGGGGCGGCGCGTCGGCCGTCCGGCATAGCGGCCGGCTCTATGAGCCGCCGGATTGAACCTGGGATGAACCGACGCGAGGACCGGGCACGGCTCGCCGGGGACCATCCGTGCGACGGACGATGCGGGCGAGGGCCTCGGGACTGGCACGGGTCGGATATCCGGACGAAGCGCGCGCGAGAACCGGCCTGGCGCGTGCGGCGGGTCTCTACCATGGTGCCCCTTGCTGTCAAAGCCGGGGATGGCGGCGCGCGGGCCGAAGCCCTGACAAACCGGACGGCCTGACCGGATGGGATTTGCCTGGGCGTCCGCGTCGGATTCGGCTGGAAATTCATCGCGGCTTGGGGGAAACCTGCCGACCGACATGAGCGACCCCGCGAGCCCCCCGACCGACCCGATCGACCACGACACGACCGGCGATGCCCTTCACCGGCTCGACGCGGCGCTCCTGCAGCTCGAAGCCGCCGTGGCGCGCCGGCTCGAGGCCGAGGCGAACCCCGACGACGTCGCGGCGGAGCGCGCGATCATGGCCGAGGACCGGGCGCGCCTCGCCGCCGCGCTCGACGCCGCGAGCGCACGGCTTGCCGAGGTCGAGGCCGCAGCCGACACGGTCGGCCGCCGGCTGGAGCGGGCGATCGGCACCGTCGAGGGTGTGCTGGCGCGCCCGGACACTTGACCGAGGGCCGCGAAAGCCC
>CAZZZJ010000182.1:0-6535 GCA_964658355.1 Beijerinckiaceae bacterium | reverse complement strand
CGCCGCCCGCTTCATCAAGTCGTCGAGCCTGCCGCCCGAGGGCGACGCGCGCGACTGCTTCCGCGCGTGAACGGCCCGTCCATGTCGAACGGATCCCAGACCCCCCCTCCCGGCTCCTCCGCCGGGTCTCCCCCGGGCAGCATCCAGAGCCTCATCGGCGACGCGTTGCGCGAGACCAACGATCTCGCCCGTAAGGAAATCGCCCTGTTCCGCGCCGAGATGGCGCGGAACGTCCGCTCTCTCATCATCGGCATCGTCTGCCTCATGGCCTCGGCGGTGTTCTCCGTCGTCGCCCTGCTGGTCCTGATCGGCGCCTTCGTGAAATGGCTCGCCACGATCGTCGGCTCGGAGTGGCTGTCTGCGCTGATCGTCGGCGGCGTCCTCCTGGTCCTGGCGATCGGCATGGCGCTCTGGGGCCGCAGCGCCCTGTCGTTCTCGACGCTGACCCCCACCCGTACCAGCCGGCAGGTCCGCCAGGACGCCCGCGCCCTTTCCGAGAGAGTGTCCGGATGAGTTCGATGAACGAGATGGAGCGGGACATCGAGGAGAGCCGCGCGCGCCTCGACGAGACCATCGACCGCATCCAGGGCCGTCTCTCGGTCTCCAGCTTGGTCGACGAGATGCTCGGCAATGCGCGCCGCGCTCCGGCGATCAGCGGCGCCTACGACGGTGCACTCGATGCGGTCCGTCGCAATCCCGTCCCGGTCATGCTGATCGCGGCCGGCGTGGGCTGGTTGATGCACCGGATGTCCCAGGACGCCACGCGCCGCCGGACGCAGGCCTCTGCGGAACGCGTCCCCGTCCTGAACGACGGCGCGGCCCGGATCTACGATCCGGATCTGCCGACCCGTCAGCCGAAGACTCCTCTGTCGGATGAAACCCGGGCCTGACAGGCTCCGTCACCGCACCCCCCGGCTTCGCATTGGCCCAACGCGGGAACTGCCGGCCGTGCACGAGTTCTGAAGGATCACGCCATGAGCGATACGAGCAAGTCGGCCGCGGCCGACAACCATCTGACGGACGACCTCGCCAGGATCGCAGCCGCCAAGGTCGATCAGGGCCTCCACGCCGCCGGGCTGGATCCCGTGCATCTCGACCCGCACGCCAAGGCGGCCGATTATACCCTGAAGCCGGATCCGGACGGTCTGCACGATCCGATCGGGCGCCGCGATGCTTCGCCTCACGACTATCCGGCTGGCCCGGGACCGGGTGTCGACGACATCGCGGCCAAGGCGCGCTCCGCGTCGCGGGACGCCGCTGATTTCGCCGATCGGACGCGGGATCGTGCCGCGGATCTTGCCGACGACGTCCGCGACCGTCTCGGCGATGCCGCGGACGGGGCCCGCAACTGGGTCTCCGGCGTGCATCAGGACCACATGCGCCGCATCGACGATGCGGTCGTGCGCGGCAGCCATCGACTCGATCGCGGCCGCACGGCGGTCGAGCAGTTCGTGACCGAGAACCCGCTGCTGGTCGGCGTCGTCGGAGTCGCCGCCGGCCTGCTTCTCGGTGCCCTGCTCCCCCGCACCCGCCAGGAAGACCGCAACATAGGCCCCTACGCGGACGAGGTTCGCGATCAGGGCCTGCGCTACGCACGCGAGTTCACCAACAAGGGCCGCGAGTTCGTTGAGACGGCGCTCGATCCGGACAACATCCAGAACGTTGCGCAGAAGGCCGGGCTCAAGACCGACGCCGATCACCAGGGCGACGATCGGACCGCCCACCGTCTGTGAGCCGGGATCGATTGGAGACCATGGGAAAGGCGGCCCCTCCGGGTGCCGCCTTTCTCTGTTCTCGACCCCCACGCCGAGAGCCGTTAGGCAGGCGATCATGAAGACCGCCGATTGCGACATCCTGATCGTTCCGGGCCTGGGCGGCTCGGAGGACGGCCATTGGCAGGCCCGCTGGGCCAGTCGCATGGCGACCGCACGCATCGTGCGACAGGACGCGTGGCATGCGCCGGAGCCGGAGGCCTGGTCCGCCCGCGTCGTGGAGGCGGTCTCGGCGGCGACGCGGCCGGTCATCCTGATCGCGCACAGCCTGGGCGTCGTCGCCTGCGTCGAGGCGGTGCCGCAATTCCCCGAGGGGCGGGTCGTGGGCGCGCTGCTCGTGGCGCTGCCGGACGTCGAAGAGACGCCGAACCTGCCCGAGAGCGTGCGCGCCTTCGCCCCGCTGCCGCGGGCACCGCTTCCGTTCCCGTCGCTTCTCGTCGCCAGCCGCACCGATCCCTATTGCCGCTACGAGCGGGCCGAGGATTTCTCGTACGCCTGGGGATCGGCCCTGGTCGATGCCGGCGAATCCGGCCACGTCAACGTCGCCAGCGGCCATGGGCCATGGCCTGAGGGGCTGATGCGGCTCGCCGGATTCATGAAGAACCTGTGAGCCTGCCGGATCGATTGCGTCCGCCGGTTAACCCCTCGTTTACCCATGCCCGCGCTGATGGACCTCGGATCACGGGCGATCCAGCCCGCGGGAGATCGACGTGACGCGAAAAGAACTTCTGGCGCGATTGGACGCGGTGCAGACGGCGCTCGGCGATCGTGCGCACACCTCCTTCAACAGCTCGATCTTCGGCGATGCCGCCCTGCTCAAGCGCATCGAGGCATTCGAGGCCCAATTGGTGGCCGTCGAGAAGCCGAAGGTCGCCGACTACACCGGCAACATGTTCACCCGCATCGCCAACCGCCGTAACGCCGAGGCCGTGCAGAAGCGCGCTCAGTCCTAGTCCTGACCTGCGGGGCCCGCTACCGTGCGTCCGGCTCGCCGGAGCGGAGAAGTTCGCCGGCGACGTCCGAAAGGCGCGGGGGCGCCTCGCGCACGAAGGGAAGCGGCCGGCACACCGCGAGGGCGGCGAGGCCGAAACGTGCCGTCATCAGCCCGTTGAGAACGCCTTCCCCGAGCTTCGCCGATACCCGCGCGGCGATGCCGAGGCCCAGCACCTGCTGGATCATGCTCTCGCCCACCGCCATCCCGCCGGTGACGGTCAGGTGCGCGAAGGCTGCGCGAGCGAGGCGCAGGAAACCGAGGAAGCCCGGCCGCCCGCCATAGATCGCGGCGATCCGCCGAAGCAGGCGCACGGCCGAGTAGACCACGAACGCGACATCGACGATCGCCCGCGGGCTCAGCGCGGTCACGCCCGAGACCTGCTTGGCGGCCGTCGCGATGGCGTTGCGCGCCTGCCGGTCGAGCGGGCTCAGCAACGCGTGCTCGGCCAGACCGATGCGATCGTCGACGTCGAGGATCGCATCGGCCGAAGCCTCGAGCCGCTGCCGGCCCGACGCGAGCACCGTCCGATCGGCGTAGAAGGCCGAGAGGTCCCGGACGACGCCCTGCGCCGCACTGTGATCGCGGGTCGCGATCGCGGTGATCGCCGCGTGACGCAGGTGCTCGATCTTCCGCTCGCGCCACAGGCCTCGCAGTTCCCGCGCGACGATGGCCAGCAGCGCGAGGCCGGCGAGTGCGAGGAGGGCAAGGGCGACGCCGCCAAGCCAGGGAGCCGCCTGGAACAGGTCGGCGATCAATCGCTCGACCGAGAGTCCGACGCCGAGCGACACGAGGCCGCCCGCCGCCGAGAGCAGGATGCCGCCCCATGGGATCCCGCTGGACTTCGCCACCGGCACCGGCGCGCCGTCGGCGGCGTCCAAAATGTCGACGGGATCCTCCACGATGCGGACGGCGCCGGATGCCGCCGGCATCGGCGCGACGCCCTCCACCGGCGGTGGCGCATCGGCATTGGGAATCCGGAAGGCGCGCGGGCGCTGGGTCGAACTCACGACATCATCCTCGAACTCGCGGTCTCGTCCCGCATCACGTGAGCCTGTCGCCGATCAGGAACTGCATCGCCCGGTCGAGGCGGATCTGCGGCAGGTGGCCGGCGCGACCCAGGGCATCGGGCTTGATCAGGGGCGGGCGAAACCGCGGAAACCGCAGCGACCCGGGCTCCACCGCACCTTCGAGCACCGCTTCGGGCCGGTCCGGAAGGTGGCCCGGAAACACCGCGGCCTCGGCCGTGCCGTCGAACACCTCGTCGCCGACGGTCTCGCTCGCCTCGGGCGTCCCCGCCACGGCGCGGAGCACCGCGTCGCCGTCGTGGATCGTGGTTTCGCGCGTGGCGCGGACCGAGGCCAGCGCGACGGTGCCGACCCGCGCGCCCGCGGCCTCGGTCCGGCGCATAGCCCGCGACACGAGCAGGCGCAGCAGCGCTTCCAGCCGGTCGTGGCTGGTTTGGTGAAGGTGGTCCGCCTTCGTGGCGGCGAACATGATCCGGTCGGCCCGCGGCGCGAACAGCCGCGAGAACAGCGAGTTGCGGCCGATGTTCAGACTGAGCAAAACCGAATCGAGCGCCTCCTCGAGCTCGGCGAGCGCCGCGGGACCAGCATCGACCGCGGCGAGCACGTCGACCAGCACGATCTGGCGGTCGACGCGCTGGAAGTGATCGCGGAAGAACGGCACCACCACTTTGGCCTTGTAGGCCTCGAAGCGCCGCTCCATCAGTCCGGCGAGCGTCCCCGGTGCGATCTCATCCGGCAGGTCGTCCAGGGGGGCGAAGGTCAGGGCCGGCGACCCGGCGAGGTCGCCCGGCATCAGGAACCGGCCGGGGGGGGTCGTCGCCACCATCTCCGGCCCGGCGCGCAAGGCGGCGAGATAGGCGGTGAAGGTCGCGCTCGCGCGCTCGGCCACCACCTCGTCGAGCGGTCCGGCCGGGTCCAGTCCCTTCAACACGGCGAGCCAGGGCGCGGCCAGGGCGCCACGCCCGGCCCGGCGCGTCCCGGCGATCGTGGCGCGCGACCACGCGGTGTAGCTCTGCTCCAGCAACGCGAGGTCGAGAAGCCATTCGCCGGGATAGTCGACCACGTCGAGCATCAGCGTGCCCGGGCCGGAGCGCCAGCCGCCGGCCCGCTCGTACTCGATCGCCAGGCGGAACTGGCTGATCCGGTCGGTGGAACGCGGCCAGAGCCGCGATTCGGTCAGCGCGGAAAAATGCTCCTCGAACGGGAAGCGCGGCACGTCGTCGTCCGGCTGCGGCACCAGGCGGGCCCGGCGCAGGCGCCCTTCGTGCGACGGCGCGAAGGCGGGGAGGGCGTGGCTCTCGACCAGGTGGTGGATCAGGGCGGTGGTGAACACCGTCTTGCCCGAACGCGCCAGCCCGGTGACGCCGAGCCGGAGCGTCGGCTGGATCAGGAGGTCGCTCGACGCCTCGGCGAAGGCCTTGACCGCGGAGCCGGCACGCGCGGCGAAACTCTGGAGGGGCAAGGGCAGGCTCAGGGGCTCATGAGACGCGAAGGGCCAGCAGGTCGGCCGTCGGCGTTCAGGTGGCGCGGGGAGGGCGCCGCCGCAAGGCTACTTCGCCGCATCGGCTGTGGGCGTCGCGACCGGCCCGAGCCGGGCGATCGCCGCGTCGACCAGGGGCGGCCCGGCGTGCAGCGCGCCGAGCTCGACCGCCGACATCGCGCGCATCACCGGCGCGAGGTTCGGCAGCGGGCTTCCGTCGGGCGAGAACAGGGCGAGGTCGTCCGTCGCACGCAAGGAGACGCTCCTGGCGATCGCCGCGGCGTAGTTGCCGATCCGGACCTCGTCGTTGCCGCAGAACGGGGCCGGCGCGCGAAGTTCGCCGAGCGACAGGCCGGCGACGATGAACGGAAGCATCGCCGATTCGGCCACGAGCCGGTCGGGCGACGGCACCGTCCTGTCGAGGAGCGCACCTGGGTTCGCTGCTCCGCGCAGAGCGGCCGTCCGAGCGGCCGCGGCCGGCTTGTTCGAGAGTCCGGCGGCGATGTCCGCGACCGGGGCCGGTGCGGGGCCGACCCGGATCGGGGGACGCCGGCCCGGGTGACCGTTCATCCGCGCCAGCGGCGACCAGGGCTGCACCCGGAGTGCCGTCCGCGTCCCACGCGTGGCACCACGCCGGGCGCCTCCGGGAAGATGGCGGGCGAGGTAGCGGGCGCGAAGCGTGCCGCCGATCCCGCGCGGTGCCAGGGCCGAGGGTCTCGTGCTCGCGGCGAGCGGCGCGGCAGCGGACGTGCCGCAGGCGGCCGGCGCCCAGCGACGCACGATGGCCAGGGCCGTGTGCCTGCCGTAGTCGCGGTAGTAGCGCCGAAGTAGACCGGCCGCGGCATCCGCGCCATCGGCGGCGGTGGCGAAACCGGTATGGCCCTCGGCATCGGCGCCGACCTCGCCCGTCCAGCGCGCGCTCTTGATGCACCAGTAATTGTTGAGCTTGGCGCAACGCGCGACGAAGACCGGCTCCGTCGGCGCGAATCGCGCCACGACGGCGAGCGACACCGGCCGAAGCTCGACGCCCGCCTGGGCCCGCCAGTTCGAGACCGCCCGCGCCACGTGCTGGTAGAACGGCGCAGGTTCGGCCGCCGCGGAACGCAACGCCGGCACCCGGGAACGGAGCGCGTCGGCCGATCCGTCGGCCAGGGGCATCAAGCTCGTGAAAAGGAGAAGTGCGGCGAGGAGCACGGGCGGCCGGGCGGAGCGTTGCGATCGACCGTGAACGGCCGAGCCAAGTTATCGGTTCAGTGTCATCGGT
>CAZZZJ010000181.1:3205-6540 GCA_964658355.1 Beijerinckiaceae bacterium | reverse complement strand
CCCCAGCCCTCGCGCACCCCAGGCGTCGCGTAGATCGGATGGCACGATCCCGGCGTTGCGACGCCCTCGTCGCCTTGGACCGTTCCGATGCGGGGACCCGGGTTGCGTCCCGCGTCTTGGTGCGAAGGCTCGTCGCGTCTAGGACGGCCCGATCTGTTCCGGACGCGGTTCCTTCCATGCTCTCGACCCTCATGGTCGTGCTGCCGATCTTCGCGCTGATCGTCGCGGGGTGGCTGGCGCGGCGGCTCGACGTGCTCGGCGACGGTGCCACGACCGAACTCAACCGGTACGTCGTCTATCTGGCCCTGCCGGCGCTGCTCTTCGACGTGATCGCCCACGCCCATGCGGCCGAGATCTGGCAGCCGGGCTTCATCGCGGTGTTCGGCCTGAGCAGCCTGATCGTCTTCGCCGTCACCGTGGCGTTCCGCCTGCGCCGGCCGCTGCCGCTCGCGGATGCGGCGATCGACGGCCTCAACGCGGCCTACGCCAATACCGGGTTCATGGGCTTCCCCCTGGCGCTGGCGGCGCTGGGCCCGGCGGCGCTGGCGCCGACCACCATCGCCGCGATCATGACCGTCTGCGTGGTGTTCGCGGTCGCGATCGTGCTGATCGAGATCGGGTTGCAGGCCGAGGGGCGGCGCTCGGACCTGATCCTGAAGGTCGCCCGTTCGCTGGTGCGCAACCCGCTGCTGGTCGCGCCCGCCCTCGGGGCGCTGGTCCCGCTCCTCGGGGCGACCGTGCCGCTCCCCGTCGAGAGCTTCCTGAAGTTGCTCGGCGGGTCGGCCGCCCCGTGCGCGCTGGTGGCGCTCGGCCTGTTCCTCGCCCGCCCGCGGAGGACGGAGGCGCGTCCGGTCGCCGCCACCGCCCTGCTCGTCGGGCTCAAGCTCCTGGTGCATCCGATGCTGGCCTACGGCCTCGGGCGCGCCTTCGGGTTGCCGCCGCTCCTGCTGCACACCGCCGTGCTGATGGCGGCGCTGCCGACCGGAACCGGGCCGTTCATGCTCGCCGAGTTCTACCGCCGCGAAGCCGCCGTGACCTCGAACGTGGTTCTGGTCTCGACGGTCGTCTCGATCGTCACCGTCTCGGGCTACCTCGCCGCCATTCGCTGATCGGCCGATGCGGCTGTGGCCGCATCGCAACGCCCGGCAGGGGATCGGCACGCCGGCGCCGCTCCTGTCTTGTTATCATGTCACATTCGCGAGATGAAACATTATAACATGACCTAACGAGGCGCGATGCGTATCCGGCGGACGAAATTCCGGACCACATTCTCCGGGGCGGCCTTGCTCGGCCTCTCCCTGGCACCGGCGGCGGCGCGCGCGCAGGACGCGGTCGCCCTGTCCGAACTCAGCGTCACCACGGCGAGCCCGATCCAGCCCGGACCGAAGGCGGCGCCCGATGCGAGCCTGCCGCCCGGGATCCTGCCCGTGGCCGTCGACACCTTCTCGCCGGTGACGGTGGTGACGCGCGAGCAGATCGCCCGCGAGCAGCCGCGCACCCTCGGCGACGCGCTGATGGACCGGCCCGGCATCTCGGCCTCGACCTACGCGCCCGGCGCGGCCAGCCGCCCGATCATCCGCGGCCTCGACAACAGCCGGGTCCGGATCCAGGAGAACGGCGTCGGCATCCAGGACGTCTCGGAACTCGGCGAGGACCACGGCGTGCCGATCAACCCGCTGGTCTCCGACCGGATCGAGGTGATCCGCGGGCCGGCGACGCTGCGCTACGGCAGCCAGGCGATCGGCGGCGTGGTCTCGTCCGAGAACAACCGCGTGCCGACCTTCATCCCGCCTCGCGGCTATGCCGGCCAGGTCACCACCGGCTATTCCAGCGTCGACGACGGCCGCCTCGTCGCCGGGACGGTGGACGCGGGTGCGGAGAACGTCGCGGTCCATGCCGACGGCTTCAGGACCGGCGCCGACAGCTACGACACGCCCGCCGGCATCCAGGCCAACTCCGCCAACCGCTCGCAGGGCGGCGCGGTCGGGATGTCGGTGATCGGCGACCGCGGCTTCGTCGGGATCTCGTACAGCCACTACGACGCGCTCTACCAGATCCCCGGCGGCGAGGCCGCGGCGAGCCGCACGCGCCTGAACCCGAACCAGGACCGGGTGCTGGCCCGCGGCGAGGTCCGGCCGCTGGACGGCCCCTTCGAGGCGATCCGGTTCTGGGCCGGGGGCTCGGTCTACAAGCACCAGGAGATCGGCCTCGGCGAGGACGGGGTCGACGGGGTCCAGGCCACCTTCAAGAACCGCGAAGCCGAGGGCCGCGTGGAGGTGCAGCACGTGCCGGTCTTCACCGCCCTCGGCACGCTCACCGGTGCGCTCGGCGTCCAGGCCGGGCGGCGCGAGATCGGGACGTCGGGCGAGGCGGGCACCCTGCTGGCGCCGACCGATTCCCGGTCGAACGCCGTCTACCTGTTCGAGGAACTGAACGTCGGGCACGGCCTGCGCTTCCAGGGCGCCGGGCGGATCGAGGGCGACCGCTCCACCGGCACGGCGACGCGATTCCCCGGGGACGACCTGCCCGTGGCGGGCGAGGATCCGCTCGCCTACGGCCGCCGGCGCAAGTTCGCCCCGAAGAGCATCAGCTTCGGCGCGCTGCAGGACCTGCCCTACGGTTTCGTCGCGAGCCTGAACGGGTCCTATGTCGAGCGGGCGCCGACCGCCTTCGAGCTGTATTCGCGCGGGGCACACGACGCGACCGCCACCTTCGAGATCGGCAATCCCGACCTCAAGAAGGAGCGGGCGCGGACCGTCGAGGCCAGCATCCGCCGGGCGGAGGGGCCGCTGCGCATCGACGCGACGGGCTACGTCACCCGCTACACCGGATTCATCTACAAGCGCGACACCGGCACCCGCTGCGGCGACGACTTCGCCTCCTGCGGCTCCGACGACGCGCTGCAGCAGATCGTCTATTCGCAGCGGAACGCGACCTTCTACGGCGCCGAGATCGGCGCGCAGCTCGACCTGATCCCGGTGGGCGACGGCTGGGCCGGCCTCGACGCGCAGTACGACTTCGTCCGCGCGCAGTTCGACGACGACACCGACGTGCCGCGGATCCCGCCGCACCGGGTCGGCGGCGGCGCGTTCGTGCGAGCCGACGGCTGGTACGCCCGCGTCTTCCTGCTGCACGCCTTCGCCCACACCGAGATCGCGCCGCTGGAGACGACGACGCCCGGCTTCGACGACCTGCGCGCCGAGGTGAGCTACACCAAGCCCCTCGACCCCACCGTCTACGGCGCCACCGAGGTGACGCTGGGCGTCGCCGGCCGCAACCTGCTCGACGACCGCATCCGCAACTCGGCCTCGTTCAAGAAGGACGAGATCCTGCTC
>CAZZZJ010000181.1:1430-3105 GCA_964658355.1 Beijerinckiaceae bacterium | reverse complement strand
GGCTTCGGCGGCGCCGGCAGGTCGACGGTGCCGGCCGCGGTCCACTGGCAGATCGCGGTACCCTGCAGGGTGAGGCAATCGTAGCGCGCGTCGCCGAGCGCGACATGGTCGGCGAGGGCGGCGACCCGGTCCCGGGGAAACGCCGTGCAGCCGAGATGGTCGGCCTTCGGGTCGGCCAGGCGCGCGGCGGCGGCGGCCTCGTCGAGCGACTCGCGCCGCAGGAGCCGGTAGTTCGCCAGGGACGGACAGCCGATCACCGGGGCGGCGACCGGCCCCTGCACGGCGGGGGCGGCCCTGGCGGGTCTGGCGGGCGCCTGCGCGTGCGCGGGCAAGGACGCTGCAAGCGAAGCCATGCCCAGCAATGACGCCGCGAGCAGGCTCGTCGGGATCGCGAGACGCATCCCCCTCTCCTACCCGCGCGCAGGGATCACGCCAAGGCGGCATCGCGTGACGTTCGTCGCGCGCTCACGAGGGCGTCCGCAGCTTGGCGAAGCGCTTGACCGCCCGCTCTCGGCGCAGGCGCGAGAGGCGGGCAATCCAGAAGATGCCGTCGAGCTGATCGATCTCGTGCTGGAGGCAGGCGGCGCGAAACCCTTCCGCCGCCTCCTCCCGGACGACCCCGTCGAGATCGTGGAACCGGACGCGGATCGCGACTGCCCGCTCGACCGGCTCGGACACGCCCGGCATGGAGACGCTGCCTTCGCGGGCCGTGGCGCGCTCGGAGGACGTGTGGACGATCTCGGGATTGACGTAGACCACCGCCGCGCCGCCGGGCTCCGGACGCAGCACGACGATGCGCCGCCGTACGCCGAGATGCGCCGCGGTCAGCCCGGCGGCCGCGGCCGAATCGAGGGTGTCGGTCACGTCCCGGGCGAGCGCGCGCAGGTCGCCGTCGAAGGCCGTGACGGGTGCGGACGGCAGATCGAGACGCGGGTCGGGATAGAAGATCAGCGGACGGGCTGCCATCGGATCGGGCTTTCGCGGATGGAGGGGGGAGGCTCCCGATTCGCCGCCGCCGCGGCGCTCGGGCGAATCGGGGGCCGCACGACGCGTCGCCACGCGCACGATTCGCGACGCCGGCGCAACGACGGGGACGAGGATCGCGTCGATGTCCGCACACGGGATCCAGGACGGGACCGGATCGCGCGCCGCTCCCGCTCACCCCATATCGGCGACCCATGGCGCGGGCGCGGCGCCGGATCCGAAAAATCGCTTGTGCGGTGCAATCGCGGCGCGTAGGGAGATCACGCAACAAATTTCGGGAGAAATTGGCAATGGCCCTTCGTCTTTCCAGCACCTTCGCCGCCCTCGTCCTGGCGTCGGCCACCCTGACCGCCCCCGTCGCGTTCGCCAAGCCGATGAGCGGCGCCGCCGCCGTCAAGATGATCGACACCGACAACGACGGCACCGTCGACATGAAGGAGATCGAGGCCACGGCATCCGCGACCTTCGATCGCCTCGAGAAGGATGCCGACGGCACCCTCGACAAGAAGGAGCTGAAGGGCCGCCTGAGCGCCGGCGGCCTGAAGAAGGCCGATCCGGACATGGACGGCACGATCGACAAGAAGGAATACCTTGCCGCCGTCGCCGACCGCTTCAAGGCTGCCGATCCGGACGGCGACGGCACGCTCGACGCCAAGGAGCTGAAGTCTCCGGCCGGCAAGGCCCTGCTGAC
>CAZZZJ010000181.1:0-1330 GCA_964658355.1 Beijerinckiaceae bacterium | reverse complement strand
CGATCGGGCGTTTCGTGAGGTGCGCTCAGTATTCCCATTCCGCGCCGACGCCGACGCTGGTGCGGCCGTCGCTGCCCGCCTCGCCCTGGATCTTCACCCGGCGCGTCACGTCGTAGTCGATGGTGGCGCCCGTGTCGGCCGGCTTGGCGCCGGCCTTGATGCCGACGCTGAGGCGGTCGCTGAGATAGCGTGAGGCGCCGAGCGCCGGGCCGCCGCTGGTCCCGGTCGAGACGTCGAGGCTGTCGAGCCCGAGACCCTTGCGCGCCGCCTCGAACACGTCGACGCCCCCTGCCCCGCCGGAGAGCTGCGACACGGCTTGGGCGAGCTGCAGCGCCTGGAACGGCGACAGGCTGCCCGATGCCTTCTTGAACAGCAGCCGCGACAGCACCTCGTCCTGCGGCAGGCTCGGATCCGATGAGATCGCGAAGACCGGGCTGTCGGCCGGCCCCGAGACCGCGATGCGGGCGGTGATGTCGGTGGCCTTGGTCTCGGCGACGAAGTCGAGATCGGGCGCGGCGATGGCGCCGCCGAAGGTCACGCGCCCGCGGGTGAAGTCGAGGCGCTGCCCGATCACCGCGAGGCGCCCGCGCCGAAGCTCGAACGCGCCGTTGGCGGTCGGGTCGCGCGAGGTGCCGGTGACGCGCAGGGCTCCGCCCAGCTCCGCGTCGATGCCGCGTCCGCGCACGAAGATGCGGTTCGGCGCCGACACCGCGACGTCGAGGGTGGCGTCGAACGGCACGGTGGGCTTGCCGCGGCGCGGGCCGCGCCTGCCGATGGCCGCCACCTGCGCGCCGCGGACGGCCTTGGCCTCGAGCCGGGCGCGGATGTCGGGGGGGGTGTTGATCCGGCGGATGCCCGGCAGCGGCTGCACCGTTGCGGGCAGCCGGTCGGGCACCGACACGTCGATCGAGACCACGTCGACGCGGCCGGCGATGCGCGGCGTGCGCGCGAGCGGGCCGCTGATCGCGAGGTTCAGGCTCGCGACCGCCGTCATCAACGGGCTCGAGACCAGCTCGGCACGCTCGCCCGCAAGGCGGATCGTGCCCGGGAATCCGGCCGCGGGCTCGAGCGCCACGCGGCCCTCGGCGCGAAGGCGACCGCCGTTGCGGGTCGCCAGGGTGAGGCGTTCCAGCACGATCGCGTCGCCGCGTCCCGTGGCACGGCCCTCGATGTCGGTGAGCCGGATGCCCTGGAGCGGGTCGGTGAAGCTGCCGCCGGACAGCGTCGCGGTCCCGTCCGTGCGCGGTGCCGCGAGCGTGCCGGTCACGTTCGCATCGAGCGTCACACGGCCCGCGACCCGCTGGCCGCCGGCGCTGAGCAGGCTGTTGGC
>CAZZZJ010000180.1:0-6548 GCA_964658355.1 Beijerinckiaceae bacterium | reverse complement strand
GGGCCGATGACCTGGGTGATCTTGCCGACCTTGTTGGAGCCGGCGCCGGGGAGAGCGGTGTTTGCCATGATTGCGTGCCCTTGAAAGGTATGCGGTCGATACGCCCGAGGGCGTTCAGAGGGCTTCGGCGCCCGAGATGATTTCGATCAGTTCCTTGGTGATCATCGCCTGACGCGTGCGGTTGTAGATCAGCGTCTGCTTCTTGATCATCTCGCCCGCGTTGCGGGTCGCGGAATCCATGGCGCTCATGCGCGCGCCCTGCTCGGAGGCAGCGTTCTCCAGGAGCGCCCGGTAGACCTGGACGGTCAGGTTCTTCGGCAGCAGCGTCTCGAGGATCGCCTCCTCGGAGGGCTCGAACTCCAGGGCGGAATCGGCCGGCGCCCCTGTCGTGCTCGCGACGCCTTCGGGAAGCTCGGCCGGGATCAGGCGCTGCGCCGTCGGGATCTGCGAGATCACCGAGCGGAACTCGGAGAAGAACAGCGTGGCGACGTCGAACTCGCCGGCCTCGTACCGGGTCAGGATCTTGTCGGCGATCTCGGCGGCGAAGGGATAGTCCACCGGGCGGTTGCCGCGAATGTCCTGGGACTCGACGATCTGCTCGCGGAACTGACGGCGGAGCTGGTCCAGGCCCTTCTTGCCGACCGTCATCATCTTGACGGTCTTGCCCTCGGCCGTAAGCCGGTCGGCATGGGCCCGCGCCAGGCGCGCGATCGACGAGTTGAAGGCGCCGCACAGGCCGCGATCGCCGGTGCAGACGATCAGCAGGTGCGTCTGGTCCTTGCCGGTGCCCGCGAGCAGCTTCGGGGCGCCGACGCCGCCCACGAGGTTCCCGGCGAGGTTGCCGAGCACCGCCGCCATCTTCTCGGCATAGGGCCGGCCGCTCTCGGCGGCCATCTGGGCGCGCCGCAGCTTGGCGGCGGCGACCATCTGCATCGCCTTGGTGATCTTCTGCGTCGCCTTCACCGAAGTGATGCGGTTGCGCAGATCCTTCAAACTCGCCATCGGGTGGTCCGGTCTTTCAGGGCCTGTTCACGACCGGGCGCCCGTCACCGGGCGCCCGAAGGCTTTTGAGATCGATAACGGCCGATCAGGCGGCGAGGGACTTGGCGACGCCCTCGACCACGCCCTTGAGCTTGGCGGCGCTGTCGTCCGACAGGTCCTTCGAGTCGCGGATCGCGGAGAGCAGGTCGGCGTGCTTGGTGCGCAGGGTCGAAAGCAGCGCGTCCTCGAACGGGCGGACCTTCGCCACCGGCATCTTGTCGAGGTAGCCGTTGACGCCGGCGTAGATCACCGCGACCTGCTCTTCCATCTTCAGCGGCGAGAATTGCGGCTGCTTCAGCAGCTCGGTCAAGCGCGAGCCGCGGTTGAGTAGTTGCTGGGTCGAGGCGTCGAGATCCGAGCCGAACTGCGCGAAGGCCGCCATCTCGCGGTACTGCGCCAGCTCGCCCTTGATCTTGCCGGCGACCTTCTTCATCGCCTTGGTCTGGGCCGAGGAGCCCACCCGCGACACCGAGAGGCCGACGTTCACCGCCGGGCGGATGCCCTGGTAGAACAGGTCGGTCTCGAGGAAGATCTGGCCGTCGGTGATCGAGATCACGTTGGTCGGGATGTAGGCCGACACGTCGTTGGCCTGGGTCTCGATGACCGGCAGCGCGGTCAGCGAGCCGTTGCCGGCGGCGTCGCCCATCTTGGCGGCGCGCTCCAGCAGGCGCGAGTGCAGGTAGAACACGTCGCCGGGATAGGCCTCGCGGCCCGGCGGGCGGCGCAGCAGCAGCGACATCTGGCGATAGGCGACGGCCTGCTTGGAGAGATCGTCGTACGAGATCACGGCGTGCATGCCGTTGTCGCGGAAGTACTCGCCCATGGCGCAGCCGGCGAACGGCGCGATGAACTGCATCGGCGCGGCATCGGACGCGGTGGCCGCGATGACGATCGAGTACTCCATCGCGCCCTGGTCCTCGAGGACCTTCACGAACTGGGCCACGGTGGAGCGCTTCTGGCCGATGGCGACGTAGATGCAGTACAGCTTCGAGGCCTCGTCGCCGCCGGCGGCGTGCCCCGGCTTCTGATTGAGGATCGTGTCGAGCACGATCGCGGTCTTGCCGGTCTGGCGATCGCCGATGATCAGCTCGCGCTGGCCGCGGCCGACCGGGATGAGGGCGTCGACGGCCTTGAGGCCCGTCGCCATCGGCTCGTGCACGGACTTGCGCGGGATGATGCCCGGCGCCTTCACGTCGACGCGGCGACGCTCGGTCGACTGGATCGGGCCCTTGCCGTCGATCGGGTTGCCGAGGCCGTCGACCACGCGCCCGAGCAGGCCCTTGCCGACCGGCACGTCCACGATCGCGCCGGTGCGCTTGACGGTCTGGCCTTCCTTGATCTCGCGGTCGGAACCGAAGATCACGATGCCGACGTTGTCCTGCTCGAGGTTGAGCGCCATGCCGCGCACGCCCGATTCGAACTCGACCATCTCGCCGGCCTGGACGTTGTCGAGGCCGTAGGCGCGGGCGATGCCGTCGCCGACGGACAGGACCTGACCGACCTCGGAGACTTCGGCTTCCTCGCCGAAGTTCTTGATCTGGTCTTTCAGGATCGCGGAGATCTCGGCGGCGCGGATGTCCATCGTCGGGCCCTTCAGTTCGTTCTTGTCAGGTGTTTCGGTGTGATGACGGGAGCCGGGGCGTCCTCGACGGACGGCCTACCGGGCTTCCCGCATCGCGAGACGAATGCCGTTGAGCTTGGTCCGGAGCGAGGCGTCGACCATGCGCGAGCCCATCTTCACGATGAGGCCGCCGATCAGGCTCGGATCGACGTGCAGGTCGAGGTCGATCTCGGACTTCGCGACGTCGCGCAAGCTCGCCTTGATCTCCTCCAGGACCGCATCGGAGGGCCGCTCGGCCACCCGCACCTCGGCGCGGACGATCCCCTTCGATTCGCGCACCAGGGAGCGGAAGGCGGCGATCATGCCCGGCAGGGCGAACAGGCGGCGGTTGGCGGCGGACAGGCGGATGAAGTTGGCCGCGAGGCCGGTGATGCCGGCCCGCTCGAGCACCGCGCCGATCGCCGCGGCCTGCTCCTCGCCGGAGAAGACCGGGCTGCGCACGAGGCGGCGGAGGTCGGCGCTTTCCTTGAGCAGGGCGTCGAAGCGCTCCAGGCCCTCGGACGTCGCATCGATCTGGCGCTCGTCACGGGCGAGATCGAACAGGGCGGAGGCGTATCGACCCGACACGCCGCCGACCAGGGAACCCTCGGAACCGTTCTGCGCCACCCGCCGCTCTCTCTTGTTCCTTGGCCCTCCGGTTCCGACCGGGCCGCGCCGCTGAGGGGGCGCCGGACCGGAGACCGTCGGGAAATGGGATTGTGCCGGGCTTGTCGGGGACCCACGAAGATCTCTCGGCCGGCGCGGCGACCGCCTAGCATGGCAACCAGGGCCGCGCAAGGCGAACGGCCGGCTCGGGATCGGTTCCCGTGCGTCGTTCACGCTTGCGCGAACCGAGCGATTTCGAACGGAAAATCAGCAGGCGAGGCGGTCGCAGCGGCGGGTGCTGGCGATCATCTTCGCCATGGACCGGGCGCCCGGATGTCCGAGGATGCCGGCATTGCCGAGCACGTAGGACGGGGTGGCGTAGAGTCCGAGATCGGCCGCGATCCGCATCTGGCTTTTGAGCGCTTCGCGAACCTCGTCGCTGTCGGCGATCGTCTCCAGTTCCGGCCCGGCGACGCCGAGCGCGGTGCCGGCGGCGAGCGCACCGGGGCCGTCGATCTTGCCGGGCTTGCCGAGGAGCTGGCCGTAGAAGGCCCAGGCGGCCTCGGAGCCGAGCTTGCGCTGGACGGCCAGCGCGACCTTGGCGGCCTGCGCCGATTGCGGCGACAGGATCGGGTTCTGCACGAGGCCGATGCGCAGGGCCGGGTCGGCGGCGTGCAGCGCGATCACGTCGGCGGCGGCCTTGCGGCAGTAGGGACAGTTGAAGTCGAAGAACTCGTACAGCGTGGTCTCGGCCTCGCGCGGGCCGACATAGGTGATCCCGCGCAAGCCCGCGAGCTGCCCGGTGATCTCGCCGGGAAGCACCGAGTTGGCGACCGCCTTGCCGTCGTCGCTCGTCACCGCGACGCGCTGTCCGTAGGATTGGGCGCCGGCGGGTCCGGCCAGGACGAATCCGGCGGCGGCGACCGAGGTCGCGAGGAGATGGCGGCGGGTAAAGGACATGGCGGTATCCGGGCGTCGGGGGTGTCGAGCCCGCGCATGAGCCCGGCGATTCAGGCGATGTCGGGGCCTTCGGCCGGAATGGTCGATCGCTGTCGGATGGTCAGCGCAGGCTGCCCGGGCGATCGCCCGCGGCCCAGGCCAGGGCCTGCTCGAGCCGGTCGTTGCCCCAGAACAGCTCGCCGTCGTCGGTGAGGAAGGTCGGGGCTCCGTAGATGCCGCGCGAGCGCGCCTCCTCGCCGACGACCCGGAGCTTGGTCTTGTTGGCCTCGCCGGCGGCGGCCTTGAGCTGCTGCGTGCCGTCGAGCCCGAGCCCGTTCAGGATCTCGACCACGGCCGAAGGCTCGGCGATCGAGCGGCCCTGCGCGAAGCAGGATTCGAACACCGCCTTCGAAAACGGCACCAGCCAGTCCTGGTCCTGGCCGAGGATCGCGGCGCGCGTCGCGCTGAGGCTGTTCTGCGGGAACGGATCGGGACGCCGCACCGGCGGCAGGCCGTGGCGGGCGGCCTCGCGCTCCAGGTCGCGCCACATGTTGCGCCCCTTGGCCGGGTAGAGGTTGAACGGCGAGCTGGTCCAGCCCTGCGAGGCGAAGATCGGCCCGAGCAGGAACGGGCGCCAGCGGACGGCGACGCCGGCCGCCGAGGCCAGCTCCTCGATGCGGGATGCGGCGAGATAGGAATAGGTCGAAGCGAACTCGTACCAGAACTCGAGGGTCGGCTGGCGCGCCATGGTGATCGCTTCTCCGGGTCTTTGATGTCGGCACGCAACTCTCGCGCCCGGCGATGTCCGGAGCGAGGCGAGACGGGAGCGCGTAACATCCCGCCATGGTCATCGAACGTCCGGGCCGGCATGCCGGTTGCAGGCCGTTCCGGTTGCAGGGCGTCGGACGGCGCGATAAGCCGCCGCAACCCTCTGCCCACCGCCGCGAACACCCGAAGGTCCCGATGTCCGAGCCCGAGAAGAAGCCCGTGAACAAGGTGGTGCTCGCCTATTCCGGCGGCCTCGACACCTCGATCATCCTCAAGTGGCTGCAGACGACCTACGGCTGCGAGGTGATCACCTTCACCGCCGATCTCGGCCAGGGCGAGGAGCTGGAGCCCGCGCGCCGCAAGGCCGAGCTGCTCGGCATCAAGCCCGAGAACATCTTCATCGAGGATCTGCGCGAGGAATTCGTGCGGGACTACGTGTTCCCGATGTTCCGCGCCAACGCGGTCTACGAGGGCGTCTACCTGCTGGGCACCTCGATCGCCCGGCCCCTGATCGCCAAGAAGCAGATCGAGATCGCCGAGCGCCTGGGCGCCGACGCGGTCTGCCACGGCGCCACCGGCAAGGGCAACGACCAGGTCCGGTTCGAACTCGGCTACTATGCCCTGAAGCCCGACGTGACGGTGATCGCTCCCTGGCGCGAGTGGGATTTGAAGAGCCGCGAGCAGCTGATCGCCTTCGCCGAGGCGCACCAGATCCCGATCGCCAAGGACAAGCGCGGCGAGAGCCCGTTCTCGGTGGATGCCAACCTCCTGCACGCCTCCTCCGAGGGGAAGGTGCTGGAGGATCCGGCCGACGAGGTTCCTGAGTACGTCTTCTCGCGCACGATCTCGCCGGAAGAGGCCCCGGATACGCCCACCATCGTCACCATCGGCTTCGAGACGGGCGACGCGGTCTCGATCGACGGCGAAAAGCTGTCCCCGGCCTCGCTGCTCGCCAAGCTCAACCAACTCGGCCACGACAACGGCATCGGCCGGCTCGACCTCGTCGAGAACCGCTTCGTCGGCATGAAGAGCCGCGGCATGTACGAGACGCCGGGCGGCACCATCCTGTTGCCGGCCCACCGCGCGATCGAGTCGATCACGCTGGACCGGGGCGCGGCGCACCTCAAGGACCAGATCATGCCGCAATACGCGGAGCTGATCTACAACGGCTTCTGGTTCAGTCCCGAGCGCGAGATGCTGCAGGCGCTGATCGACAAGAGCCAGGAGAAGGTCACCGGCGAGGTCCGGCTCAAGCTCTACAAGGGAGGGGTCCACGTCATCGGCCGGACCAGCCCGCATTCGCTCTACGACCAGGACCTCGTCACCTTCGAGGAGGGTGCGGTCGCCTACGACCACCGCGACGCGGCGGGCTTCATCAAGCTCAACGCGCTCCGGCTGCGGACGCTGGCGCAGCGGAAGAAGCGCGACGCCTGAACAACCGAGAATCGAGCGTCGCGGACCGGAGCGCCACGTCGGTCCGGGTTTGTCTCGGGTTCCCGTTCGCCGCGGCTGGTCATACGGCGAAGCGCACCGCAACAGTCGCTTCCAAACGTGGGAGCGAAATCATGAAGCGCCGTTTTCTGTTCGCGTTGCT
>CAZZZJ010000179.1:0-6560 GCA_964658355.1 Beijerinckiaceae bacterium | reverse complement strand
AGAGCCGCTACCCGGACACAGCATCCGTCAGGGGACGATTGAGGGGAGGGCCCTCGCGCCCGCCCACAACGTTTCCGTCGAGGTTTAGGTCATGAACGGTCAAAATATCCGCATCCGCCTGAAGGCGTTCGATCATCGCATCCTGGATGCGTCCACCCGCGAGATCGTCTCCACCGCCAAGCGGACCGGCGCGACCATCCGCGGCCCGATCCCGCTGCCGACCCATATCGAGAAGTTCACGGTCAACCGTTCGCCGCACATCGACAAGAAGTCGCGCGAACAGTTCGAGATGCGCACCCACAAGCGCGTGCTCGACATCGTTGATCCGACCCCCCAGACCGTGGACGCGCTGATGAAGCTCGACCTCGCCGCTGGCGTGGACGTGGAGATCAAGCTCTAAGCCCCGCCGGGTTTAGAGCTTACCGTTTCATCGCGCGAGGGAGACACCTTATGCGCTCAGGCGTCATTGCACAGAAGGTCGGCATGACCCGGATCTTCACGGAAGCGGGGGAACACGTTCCCTGCACCGTGCTCAAGATCGAACAATGCCAGGTGGTCGCCCACCGCACCGTGGAGAAGAACGGCTACGTCGCCGTCCAGCTCGGCGTCGGCAAGGCGAAGGTGAAGAACGTCTCGGCAGCCGAGCGTGGCCGTTTCGCGGTCGCCAAGGTCGAGCCGAAGCGGAAGATCGCCGAGTTCCGCGTGTCCGAGGACGCGCTGATCCCGGTCGGCGCCGAGATCACCGCCGATCACTTCATCCCCGGTCAGTTCGTCGACGTGACGGGCACGACCACGGGTAAGGGATTCGCCGGCGGTATCAAGCGCTGGAACTTCGGCGGCCTGCGCGCCACGCACGGCGTGTCGATCTCGCACCGTTCGATCGGTTCGACCGGCGGCCGTCAGGATCCGGGCAAGACCTTCAAGAACAAGAAGATGCCCGGCCACATGGGCGTCGATCGGGTGACCACGCAGAACCTGCGCGTCGTCCGCACGGATGTCGAGCGCGGCCTGATCCTGGTCGAGGGTGCGGTTCCCGGCGTCGCCGGCGGCTGGATCCAGATCCGGGACGCGGTCAAGCGCAAGCTTCCGGCCGAAGTTCCGCAGCCCGGCAAGTTCCGTGAGAACGGCGCGTCCGCGGCCCCGCAATCCGCGCCCGAGGCGCCCGCTGCCGAGGAGTCCGCGTGATGAAGCTCGATATCACCACCCTCGACGGCGCCGGCGCCGGCTCGGTCGAGCTCGACGAGGCCATCTTCGGTCTCGAGCCCCGCGCCGACCTGCTCCAGCGCATGGTCCGCTGGCAGCTCGCCAAGCGCCGCGCCGGCACCCATGCCGTACAGAACCGCTCGGACGTGAACCGGACGCGCAAGAAGCTGTACAAGCAGAAGGGCACCGGTAACGCCCGTCACGGCGCAGCCTCGGCTCCGCAGTTCCGCGGCGGCGGCCGTGCGTTCGGCCCCGTGGTCCGCGATCACGGTCACGACCTTCCCAAGAAGGTCCGCGCCCTGGCGCTCCGTCA
This sequence comes from Beijerinckiaceae bacterium, assembly GCA_964658355.1. Taxonomy (GTDB): domain Bacteria; phylum Pseudomonadota; class Alphaproteobacteria; order Rhizobiales; family Beijerinckiaceae; genus Methylobacterium. Next base: position 5,044 of record CAZZZJ010000179.1, on the reverse strand, counting down.
CGCCCTGTCGGCCAAGGCCAAGGCCTCGACCATCATCGTCGTGGACGACATCAAGATCGAGGATCACAAGACCAAGGGTCTCATCGAGCGCTTCGGCAAGATGGGCCTCTCGAACGCGCTGATCATCGGCGGCCCCGAGGTCGACGAGAACTTCGGCCGCGCCGCCCGCAACATCCCGATGATCGACGTGCTGCCCGTGCAGGGCATCAACGTCTACGACATCCTGCGCCGCGACACGCTTGTGCTGACCCGCGCCGCGATCGATGCGCTGGAGGAGCGTTTCAAATGAGTGCCGATCCGCGCCACTACGACATCATCGTCTCCCCGGTCATCACCGAGAAGGCGACGAACCTCACCGAACAGAACAAGGTCGTCTTCCGGGTCGCCCCGAAGGCCACCAAGCCGCAGATCAAGGAAGCGGTCGAGAAGCTGTTCGACGTCAAGGTCACGGCGGTGAACACCCTCGTGACCAAGGGCAAGAAGAAGATCTTCCGCGGCATGCGCGGACAGCGTTCGGACGTGAAGAAAGCGGTCGTGACCCTCGCCGAAGGTGACACGATCGACGTCACGACCGGCCTCTGACATAGACCGGGTAGGGATTTAAGCCGATGGCCTTGAAGACATTCAAACCGGTCACGCCGAGCCTGCGCCAGCTCGTGCTGGTCGACCGCCGTGAGCTCTACAAGGGCAAGCCGGTGAAGGCGCTGACCGAGGGCAAGTCGTCCTCGGGCGGCCGCAACAACCTCGGGCGGATCACCGTCCGCTTCCGCGGCGGCGGTCACAAGCGCTCGCTCCGACTCGTCGACTTCAAGCGTCGGTCGCAGCCGGGCGTGTCGGCGACCGTCGAGCGGATCGAGTACGATCCGAACCGCACGGCGTTCATCGCGCTGATCAACTACCCGGACGGCAAGCAGAGCTACATCATCGCTCCGCAGCGTCTGCAGCCGGGCGACAAGGTGATCTCGGGCGAGGGCGTCGACATCAAGCCGGGCAATGCCGGCCCGATCGGCGGCATGCCGGTGGGCACGATCGTGCACAACATCGAGCTGAAGATCGGCAAGGGTGGCGCCGTCGCCCGCTCCGCCGGCAACTACGCTCAGATCGTCGGGCGCGACCAGGGCTACGTGACGCTGCGCCTGAACTCGGGCGAGCAGCGCCTGGTCCACGGCCAGTGCTACGCCACGGTGGGTGCGGTCTCGAACCCGGACCACATGAACATCTCGCTCGGCAAGGCCGGGCGCAACCGGTGGCTCGGCAAGCGTCCGCACGTTCGCGGCGTCGCCATGAACCCGGTGGACCACCCGCACGGCGGCGGCGAGGGACGCACCTCGGGCGGCCGTAACCCGGTGACGCCCTGGGGCGTGCCGACCAAGGGGAAGAAGACCCGCTCGAACAAGCGGACCGACGTCTTCATCCTGTCCAGCCGCCACAACCGCAAGAAGTAACCATCATGGCACGCTCACTCTGGAAGGGGCCGTTCGTCGACGGCTACCTCTTCAAGAAGGCCGAGGCGGCTCGCGGGTCGAGCCGGAACGAGGTCATCAAGATCTGGAGCCGTCGCTCCACCATCCTGCCGCAGTTCATCGGGCTCACCTTCGGTGTGCACAATGGGCAGAAGCACATCCCGGTCTACGTTTCCGAGGAAATGGTCGGTCACAAGTTCGGCGAGTTCTCGCCGACCCGCACCTTCCACGGTCACGCGGCCGACAAGAAGGCGAAGAGGCGCTGACATGGGCAAGCAAGCCACCCCCCGCGCGCTGCCCGAGAACGAGGCCAAGGCCGTCGCCCGGATGCTCCGTGTCTCGCCGCAGAAGCTCAATCTCGTCGCGCAGATGATCCGCGGCAAGAAGGTCGAGTCGGCCCTGGCCGACCTCGAATTCTCCCGCAAGCGCATCTCGACCGAGGTCAAGAAGTGCCTCGAGAGCGCAATCGCCAACGCCGAGAACAACCACGACCTGGACGTCGACGACCTCGTCGTCACCCAGGCCTTCGTGGGCAAGGCGCTGGTTCTGAAGCGCTTCCACGCCCGTGCCCGCGGCCGCGGCGCGCGCATTCTGAAGCCCTTCTCGAACCTCACCATCGTGGTTCGCGAAGTCCGCACAGCCGAAGCGGCCTGAGGAGGATCTGATGGGTCAGAAAGTCAACCCGATCGGTCTCCGGCTCGGCATCAACCGGACCTGGGATTCCCGCTGGTTCGCCGGCAAGGGTGAATACGTCAAGCTGATGCACGAGGACGTCGCGATCCGCGCCGCCCTCATGAAGCAGCTGAAGCAGGCGGCGGTCTCCAAGATCGTCATCGAGCGTCCGCACCGGAAGTGCCGCGTCACCATCCACTCGGGTCGTCCGGGCGTGGTGATCGGCAAGAAGGGCGCCGACATCGAGAAGCTGCGCAAGCTGGTCAACACCATGACCAAGGCCGACGTGACCATCAACATCGTCGAGGTCCGGAAGCCCGAGATCGACGCCGTGCTGGTGGCCGATTCGATCGCGCAGCAGCTCGAGCGTCGCGTCGCCTTCCGTCGCGCCATGAAGCGGGCGGTGCAGTCCGCCATGCGTCTCGGCGCGGAGGGAATCCGGATCAACTGCTCCGGTCGTCTCGGCGGTGCCGAGATCGCCCGCCAGGAATGGTACCGCGAGGGCCGCGTGCCCCTGCATACGCTGCGCGCCGACGTCGACTACGGCACGGCCACCGCGTTCACGACCTACGGAACGTGCGGCATCAAGGTCTGGGTGTTCAAGGGCGAGATCCTCGAGCACGACCCGATGGCGCAGGATAAGAAGGCGCAGGAAGAGGGCGGCCGTTCGGGCGGTCGTCGCGAGCGCGATGGCGAGGGTGACCGCGGTCGCGGTCGCCGCGATCACGCCTAGCGCGATCGCTGACCCCCGAGCCAAGGAAGGTGTTGAGAGGCTGCCATGTTGCAACCCAAGAAGACCCGGTTTCGTAAGCAGTTCAAAGGTCGCATCTCCGGTGCGGCCAAGGGCGGCTTCGAGCTGAATTTCGGCCAGTTCGGCCTCAAGGCGGTGGAGCCCGAGCGCATCACCGCGCGCCAGATCGAGGCGGCCCGCCGCGCGATCACCCGTGAGATGAAGCGTCAGGGCCGGGTCTGGATCCGGATCTTCCCGGACGTTCCGGTCACGTCGAAGCCCACCGAAGTCCGCATGGGTTCCGGCAAGGGTGCGCCCGAGTACTGGGCCGCCCGCGTCCACCCGGGCCGCATCATGTTCGAGGTCGACGGTGTCGCCGAGGACATCGCCAAGGAGGCGCTGCGCCTCGGCGCGGCGAAGCTGCCCATCCGCACGCGCGTCGTGCAACGCATCGCCGACTAAAGGGAGGCAGATCATGAAGTCGTCACAGAGACAGTCGGATCTCGCCGCCCTGTCGCCGGACCAGCTGAGCGACGAGCTGCTGAACCTCAAGAAGGAGCAGTTCAACCTGCGCTTCCAGGGGGCCACCGGACAGCTCGAGAACGTTGCCCGCGTCCGCGAGGTCCGTCGCGACATCGCCCGCGTCCGCACCCTGCAGCGTCAGAAGACGCTGCAGGCGGCGTCGGCCTGAGGAGTTACATCATGCCGAAGCGCGTATTGCAGGGCGTCGTCGTCAGCGACAAGGGCGAGAAGACCATCGTCGTCAAGGTGGAGCGCCGCTTCACCCATCCGGTGATGAAGAAGACTGTTCGCCGCTCCAAGAACTACCATGCCCACGACGAGGCGAACGCCGCCAAGGTCGGGGCGACGGTGTTCATCGAGGAGTGCCGTCCCTTCTCGAAGACCAAGACCTGGAAGCTCGTCGAAGGCGATGCGACCCCGTCCGAGGCCCCCGCAGCCGCCTGATCGCCGCTGCCCAGACACCCGTCGAGCGCGCACGCGCGCCCGGCGAGACGGCCCGTGCTCTTGCCCGTAGAGCTTGCACGAATCGTCGCCTTGCTGTAGGCGACCGTTCTTCGCGACAGATCAGCGGTGACCGGCACGCCGGCTTACCCTTCGACTGCGGTGACCGCGCCGGCGCTGGATAAGCGCCGATAGCGCGGTCTGTCATATGAGCCGGGGACATCAGATCCCCATCAGGCGTCGTCCGCCGGGCAATACCGCCCGTGTGCGGAAACCCGCCTGAAACAAGGAAAGGTCACTCCTGTGATCCAGATGCAGACGAATCTGGACGTCGCCGACAACTCGGGTGCGCGTCGCGTGATGTGCATCAAGGTTCTGGGCGGGTCGAAGCGGCGCTATGCCGGCGTGGGCGACATCATCGTCGTGTCCATCAAGGAGGCGATCCCGCGCGGCCGCGTCAAGAAGGGCGACGTCATGAAGGCGGTGGTCGTTCGGACCGCCAAGGAAGTGAAGCGTCCCGACGGTTCGGTGATCCGCTTCGACAAGAACGCGGCCGTTCTGATCAACAATCAGAAGGAGCCGATCGGGACCCGCATCTTCGGGCCGGTGCCGCGCGAGCTGCGCGCGCGCAACCACATGAAGATCATCTCGCTCGCTCCGGAGGTGCTGTGATGGCGGCCAAGATCAAGAAGGGCGACACGGTCGTCGTCCTCACCGGTCGCGACTCCGGTCGTTCCGGCGAGGTCATCCAGGTGATGCCGAAGGACGAGAAGGCCCTCGTCCGCGGGATCAACCTGGTGAAGAAGCACCAGAAGCAGTCGCAGAACCAGGAAGGCGGGATCATCTCTAAGGAGGCCGCCATCCAGCTCTCGAACCTCGCGTTGCAGGACGCGAACGGCAAGCCGACCCGCGTGGGTTTCCGCATCCTCGAAGACGGCCGCAAGGTCCGCTTCGCCAAGACCACGGGGGATCAGATCGATGGCTGAGGCAAACAAGGACGCCTACGTCCCGCGCCTGCGCACCCACTACGACGAAGTGATCCGCCAGAAGCTCATCGAGCAGTTCGGCTACAAGAACCCGATGCAGGTTCCCCGGATCGACAAGATCGTCATCAATATGGGCGTCGGCGAATCCACCGCCGACTCGAAAAAGGCCGCCGTCGCCGCCGGCGACCTCGCCCTGATCGCCGGCCAGAAGCCGGTCATCACCAAGGCCC
>CAZZZJ010000178.1:0-6658 GCA_964658355.1 Beijerinckiaceae bacterium | reverse complement strand
CCGATCAGAGCTGCCGGGCAAAGAGGCTTTCGCCGTATCAGGACTTCGTTAATCTTGACCAGGAAACGCGCGTCGCGATTCGGTGTAGGTTGCTTAACGATATGTCTGATGTGTTCGGATCGGGGCCGGGGAGCTCACGGGCAACGGACGGCGCGGACACCGGCGCCTCATCGCAGAGCGACGTCGACGAGCCCCTCGACCTCGTCGAGGTCTCAGGCCGGATCAAGTGGTTCGACGTCGCCAAGGGGTTCGGCTTCATCGTCCCCGACGACGGCATGCCGGACGTGCTCCTCCACATCACCTGCCTGCGCCGCGACGGCCACCAGAACGCCAGCGAGGGCGCCCGCATCGTGGTGGAGGCGACCGAGCGTACCCGCGGCTGGCAAGCCTTCCGCGTGCTGTCGCTCGATCAGTCCTCGGCGACGCACCCGTCCGAACTGCCGCTGCCGCGCACCCATGTCAGCGTCACGCCGACGAGCGGGCTCGAGACGGCCGTCGTGAAGTGGTTCAACCGCCTCCGCGGTTTCGGTTTCCTCACGCGCGGCGACGGAACGCCGGACATCTTCGTCCACATGGAAACCCTGCGACGCTACGGTATCGCCGAATTGAAGCCCGGCGAGACGGTCCTCGTGCGATACGGCGACGGCTCCAAGGGCGTGATGGCCGCCGAGGTCCGGCTGCCCGACGGAGCCGTTCCGTCCTCGCATTGATGGTGTGCCGCTTGTCACGCGTTCGAAACATCCTCGCCGGCGGCCTCGCCCTCGGCCTCCTCGGCATGCCGGCCCTGGCGCCGGTCTCGACCGCGGCCCCGGCCCAGGACGCGCATCAGGCGAAGAGCCAGACCGAGCCGCTGAGCATCCGTTCCAAGGACGGCACCCATCGCTTCGAGGTCGAGGTGATGCGCGACGATGCCGGCCGCCAGCGCGGGCTGATGTTCCGCCGCACGATGGCTCCGAACCACGGCATGCTGTTCGATTTCGAGCGCTCCGAGCCGGTCGCCATGTGGATGAAGAACACCTACCTGCCGCTCGACATGCTGTTCATCCGCGCGGACGGCAGCATCGCCCACGTCGCGGCCGACACCGAACCGCTGTCGACCGCCGTGATCGCATCGTCGGAGCCGGTCCTCTCGGTGCTCGAACTGAACGCCGGAACCGCCGCAAAGCTCGGGATCAAGGTCGGCGATCGGGTGGAGCACCCGCTGTTCCAGGCGCGCTGATCCGGGGCGCCGACGGACCCGAAAAATATGAACGCATCGGGAACATCGCGCTTGACGCCTGTTTCGATGCGGATCAGTGTTCCTCGTATGTTCCATGTGAAACGGGCGCGCGACCATCGCGCCTCGGCCACGACGGAGGCGAGGATCCCGATGATCGACTCAATGATCGCCCCATGCGCCAAGGCAGTCCTGTTCCGCAACGCCGACTGGACCCTGTCGGGTGAGGGGCTCGAGCACCGCGCGACCGGCTATTTCATCGGTCGCGACGTGCTCGGTGCGCGCCGCGCCGAGGGCCTGTGGGACTGGCCGCTGCAGATGGCCGAGAAGAGCTGGTGCCGGCCCAGCCTGTTCCGCGAGGCGTTCCTGGCCGCGCTGGACAAGTTCGGCATTCCGCGCGACGCCGGCCTGAGCCACGCTTTCGCCCTCGGATTTGGCTTCCGCGCCGGACAGGCGCCCGAGACCGACGGGTTCGTGGCGCTCGCCGACCTGCTGCGGCCGCAGGCCGCGCCGCTGCCCGTCGCGAGCCCGGCCCGGCGCCCGGCACGGGTGTCCGCCGGCGCCTGAGCGTCTCGTCCGGACGGGTCCCTACGGTTGACCCGGGCTCGGCGCCATGGTGCGCTGGGTTGAGGTCTCGAGGAGCATGGCATGACGCACGACGGTGATGGCGCGAGCAAGGGTCTCGACGGATTGATCGTCCCGCCCCTGTCGCGCCGGGGCTTCGTGATGACGAGCCTGATCAGCGGCCTGACGCTGGCGGTGACGCCGGTGGAGGCACAGGTCATCCACACGGATGCAACGGGGATCGAGGCCGGCGAGGTGCAGATCCCTGCGGCGGACGGCCCGATGCCGGGCTATCGTGCGGTGCCCGAGGGACCGGGGCCGTTCCCCCTGGTGCTGGTGGTCGAGGAGATCTTCGGCGTCCACGAGTACATCAAGGACATCTGCCGGCGGCTCGCGAAGGCCGGTTACTGCGCCGTGGCACCGGAACTCTATGCCCGCCAGGGCGACCTGTCGCAGATGACCGATCCCAAGGTCATCATCCGCGACGTCATCTCGAAGACGCCGGATGCGCAGTGGATCGGCGATCTCGACGCCACAGTCGCCTGGGCCACCTCCGCCGCCAAGGGCGATCCGGAGCGCTTCGGAGTCATGGGCTGGTGCCGCGGCGGCCGCGCGGTCTGGCTCTACGACTCCCATCGCCGCGACCTGAAGGCGGCGGTGGCATGGTACGGTCCGCTCGGAGGCGACCCGACGGACATCCAGCCGCGCAGCGCCGGATCGGTGGCGGGCGAGCTCAACGCACCGCTGCTTGGCCTCTACGGCGGTGCCGATACCGGCATTCCGGTCGCCACGGCCGAGGCTGCCCGCGATGCGGCGAAGGCCGCAGGCAAGCAGGTGGAACTCGTCGTCTACCCGGAGGCTCCGCACGGCTTCCATGCCGATTACCGGCCGAGTTACCGCAAGGAAGCGGCCGAGGACGGCTGGCGCCGTGCCCTGGCATTCCTGAAGGCGAACGGCGTCGGCTGAGCGCGAAGCTCGGCCGCGAGCCGCGACCAGGCGTCACGGAGGCGCGTTGCTGCTCCACTTCGGGTGTGTGCTCTATCCGACACGGTGGGAAGGTGCAGTTTATGCCAGGATGCGCCGAGGCGGGCCGCGCGCTTACGGATCGGCCTGCCGCTCGCATCGACGATGGCGATGAACGACCGATTCGAGAGGCCGACCATCCGGCCCGCCTAGAGTGTCCCGGCTATGACCGACGTGAATCCGCCCGGACAGAAGCCCGTGATTCTCGTCGTCGAGGATCAGCCGGACGAGCGATTTCTCGCCGCGACGCTGCTGGAAGAGACGGGCTTCACCGTGATCGAGGCGGAGACCGCGGAGAACGCGCTCGCGATCCTGAACGACCGGGGCGACGAGGTCAGCGTCGTCTTTTCCGATGTCCGCACGCCCGGGCCGATCGGCGGGTTCGAGCTGGCACGGATCATCGGCGTCACATGGCCGCGGGTGCGCGTTCTCCTGACTTCGGGCGATGCCGGCGACCAGCCGAGCGACCTGCGCGTCTCAGCCACCTTCATTCCAAAGCCGTGGCGGGCCGAGGACATCCTGGCCTGGGTCGAGCAGGCGGCCGGCCGGCCGGCCGGATCGGCCACGGGTCCGTCGGTGATCGGCCCCGGTGGAAAGCTGATTCCGCAATCGTTGGACCCCTGAGGCCGCACCGCGCGACCGCCGGCGCATCGCGCTTCAGGGCTCATCCGCACGGGTCCGATCTGCTATTCAGGCGCCCGAGCGGACCGCCCCAATCCTCGAAGCGATCGAGCCGTCCATGTTTCTGAAAGCCCACCGCGGTCCGTTTCCCGCGGGCCTGTTCGGTCTCCTCCTGGCAGCGCTGCCCGCCCTGGCCGCCGCGCCGCCACCGCAGCCGAACGACGGCCCCGGAGGGGTCGGCGACCGCAAGCTCACCGTCGTCAAACGCGCGGTCGGCCGCACCGGCGCTTCCAGCTTTGTGTTCCATGCGGCCGGCGCCGCCCCCGCCGATGGTCGCCCCGTGGTGGTCTTCCTGCACGGCTGGGGCGCCACAAATCCGCAGAGCTACGGCGCCTGGATCGATCACCTCGCCCGCAACGGCTGGCTCGTCCTGTTTCCGCGCTTCCAGGAGGTCTACCGGACCCGGCCGGCCGACGCGGTCGCCAACGCGGAGAGCGCCCTCAAGACCGCGCTCGACGCGCTCGCGGCCGATGCGGACGGCAAGCCCGACCTGTCGAAGGTCGCGCTGATCGGTCACCTCGCGGGCGTCCCGCTCGCCCTGGACATCGCGGCCGACGCGAAGGCGCACGACCTGCCCGCGCCGAAGCTCGTGTTCGGGGTCATGCCGGGCGGGATCGCCAGCGGCCCGAAATCGCGCGGCATCGTGCTCGGCGACCTCGCGAACATCGCGCCGCAGACCCTGCTGATCACCATGATCGGCGATCGCGACGCCCGCGCGGCCGACCTAGCCGCCCGCCGCCTGCTGCGCGAGGCGAGCGCCGTGCCGGCCGAGCGCAAGCTGTTCATGCGCGCGCTTTCGGACGATCACGGCTTCCCGGCGCTCACCGCGACACTTGCCGCACCGGCCGCGCTCGATGCCGCCTTCGACGGCACGGCGATCAAACAGCCGGCCGACCCAAAAGACACCAAGCCACCGCCCTTCAAGTGGTCGGCCGACATGTCGCTTTCGGGCGAGCAGCAGACGCTGGTCGCGCAGATCAACAACGCCCGCGCCGACACCCTCGACTACCTGGCATTCTGGAAGACCTTCGACCTCGCGGCCACCGCCGCCTTCGCCGGCCAGGACGCCACGGGCCTGAAGACAAACCCACGCTTCGGCGACATGGAGCGCTGGGCCGACGGATGGCCGGTGAAGCGCCTGTTCGTCGAAACGCCGCGCGCGGCCGCGACGCCGACGGCGACCGCCGGCAAGACCTCTGTTACGCCCGCCGCGCGCCGCTGATCCCTCCATCGAAGAGACTCCGATGAAGCTGTTTCACTCCGCGACCTCGCCCTTCGTCCGGAAGGTGATGGTGGCGGCCCACGAACTCGGCCTCGCCGAGCGGATCGAGACGCTGCCGAGCGCCGCCCACCCGGTGACCCGGGATGGGCGCGTACTGAGCGTCCATCCGCTGGCGCAGGTGCCCACCCTCATTCTCGACGGCGGCACGGCGATCGCCGACAGCCGGGTGATCTGCGAATACCTCGACGTCTTGGGCGGCGGGCAGCTGTTTCCGGCCTCGGGCCCGGCGCGCTGGACGGCCCTGAACCTGCAATCGACCGCCGACGCGGTGCTCGATGCCGCCCTGCTGATCCGCTACGAGCTGACCGCGCGGCCCGAATCCGAACGGTCGCAGGCCTGGATGGACGGGCAGGGCGCCAAGATTACCAGCGCCCTCGACTGGTTCGAGAGGCAGGCGGACACCCTCGGAAGCGTGACCATCGGCACGATCGCGCTCGCCTGCGCCCTCGGCTACCTCGATCTGCGTTTCTCCGAGGTCGGCTGGCGCGAAGGCAGACCGGGCCTTGCCGCCTGGTTCTCGGGCTTCAGCGAGCGGGCGTCGATGCGCGCCACCGCCTGAACGAGCCCGGCGCGGTTCTTGCTGCGCTCGACATCCCCGAGAGTGGGATGCCAAACCATGCCCGACTTCGTCGCCGCGCTGTTTGCCGCCGCCGCCTTCTGCCTCGCCCTCGTGGCGCTGAATGCGCTGACGCGCCTGCTGATCCACTGGCACCTGGCGCCGTATGACCTCGCCGAGAACGGGCTTCTCCAGGTCGGAGGTGCCGTGGTCCTCGCCCGCGGCGCTTACAGGCGCGCGCCGATCCGTCGTCCGACGGATTGACCGGCGGACGGCGCTTCAGGCGCCGCGGGCCGACAGGCTCAGGGCTTCCCGCAGGTCGCCCACATCGGTCAGGTAGCGGCGCTCGCGGCGCATCGCCTTGAGCAGGCCTGGATCTGGAAACGGGCAATAGGGCAGCATCGGCACAATGCGGCCCTCCGGCAGCGTACCGTTGCGGGCGACCGCCTCCAGAACCGCGTCGAGCAGGTGTCGGCCGTGCTCGTGCAGCAGCACGGCGGCGCGGGTCGCGGTGACGCCCAGCGGCAGGGCGACCTGCTTCTGCTCGAGGATCGCGCCGGCATCGATCGCCTCGGCGAGCCGGTGGATCGTCACGCCGAAGGCGTCCGGCCCCTCGGCGAGCGCGTGGATCGTCGGCACCGGGCCGCGGTGCCGCGGCAGCAGCCCGGGATGGACGTTGACGCCGCCGAGCCGGGCCGCGGCGATGGTCGCGCCGGTGAGGATCTGGTCGAAGTGGAAGGTGACGATCAGGTCCGGCGCATACCGGGCGAGGACATCGGCCACCGCCTTGCCGTTGACGTCGTCGACCGTCAGCGTCGGGATGCCGTGCCGTCGGCACAGCGTCGCGACAGGCGTCGCTTCGGGCGCGCCCACCGTGCCGGCGATCCGCTGGGTCAGCGGTGCGACCAAGCGCAGGAGATCGGGCAGCCCGAAATTCACCGCGAGATAGGGCAGGAAGGCCGGCCCGGAGCGACCGAGGTGCCGCCGGACCTGTCCGACGAGGCCGCCGGTCGAGGGGCGCTCGGCATTCGACAGGCCGACGAAGGCGATGTCGGCGGCGTGGTCGGCCACGAACCGGCGCACGGCGCGCGCGTTCGGCAGCGCCTCGAGGACGAAGAGCGCGATCCTGAGCTTCGGCATCATCGGCGCGGCCGCAATTGGAAGCGAAATGCGCGCATGGCGGCGTTGCGAAGGAACTCCGGCGCGACGAGGCCGGCCCGCGCCAAGTGGAACAGCACGCTGGGGAAGGTGACGATCTCCCGGTTGCGCGCGAGCCCGCGAGCGATGCGCTCGGCGGCCTGATCGGGGCTCATCTCCAGCGGACGCCAACCCTTCA
>CAZZZJ010000177.1:4273-6660 GCA_964658355.1 Beijerinckiaceae bacterium | reverse complement strand
CTGGTCGCCACGGATCCGGCTGCCAAGACTCAGGCCGCGCCGTCCGCCGCCGCAACCGGTGCGGACAAGGCTGCGGCCGCGGCTCTCGCGCCGTCCGTCCCGCTCGGTCAGGTGCCGATGACGATCGGCCTGCGGTCGCTCGCAGGATCGAGCGAGTTCCAGATCCGCCTCGACCCGCTCGAGCTCGGCCGCGTCGACGTCACCCTCGACATCGACAAGGACAGCGGAACGGTGACCACGCATCTCGTGGTGGAGCGCGTCGAGACCTTGGCGATGCTCCAGCGCGACGCCGGCAACCTGCAGCAGGCCCTGGCCCAGGCCGGGCTCGATCCGTCTCAGGGCGGCATCACCATGTCGCTGCGCAGCGATGGCGGTTCCGGTGGCGAGACCGCCCGCCGCGACACCCAATCCAGCCGCGGCAGCGCCCTGCCCGGCACCCCTTCCGAGGTCGCCGTCGCGGAGGTCGCGCCGTTGCGCGCGCTCCGGGGCTTGAGCGGCGTCGACATCCGGATCTGAGGAGGCACCACGATGACAAGCGGCATTTCGAGCCTGACGGGGGCGGCCTCCACGACCACCTCGAAGACGAGCACCGACAGTTCGACGCTGGCAAGCAATTTCACGCAATTCCTGACGCTGCTGACGACGCAGCTGAAGAATCAGAACCCCCTCGACCCGATGGATACGAACCAGTTCACGCAGCAGCTGGTGCAGTTCGCGCAGGTGGAGCAGCAGCTGAAGGGCAACGATCGCCTCGACAGCATTCTGGCCAGCAGCAAGGCGGCGAGTTCGGCCTCTGCCACGAGCTACATTGGCAAGACGGTGACGACCGACGGGACGACCGCCGACCTGAAGGACGGCTCGGCCACCTGGAACCTGACGCCGGCGCGGGCCGCGACCAAGGCGGTGGTGACTATCTCGGATTCCAGCGGCAACGTCGTCGGCACGCAGACGAAGTCGCTCGCCGCCGGCAGCCAGACTTTCTCGTGGAACGGCAAGAACTCGTCCGGCCTCGCCTCTCCGGCGGGCACCTACTCGATCAAGATATCGGCGACCGACGCGACCGGCGCCGCCGTGGCGGTCGACACCGCGACGAGCGGCACCGTGGACGAGGTCGATCTCAGCGGGACCAGCCCGGTGCTGATCGTCGGCAGCGCGCGCGTGCCGCTCTCCAGCGTCACCGGAATCGGGTTGTCCACAACGTCGGGCTGACGAATCACATGCGAGTGATCCGCTTCAACATGTTTTAAGCTCGCGCAAGTAGGTTGATGGCTCGACAGGTCAGTCGAGTTGTAGAGCGTATCATGACCGAACCGCACCGCCCGAGAGTGAAGTACGTGATCGGGCCCGATGGAAGTCCCCTGACGATCGCCGACCTGCCGCCTACGAGCACCCGTCGATGGGTGATCCGCCGGAAGGCCGAAGTGGTCGCCGCCGTCCGCGGCGGTCTCCTGAGCCTGGAAGAGGCCTGCCAGCGCTACACCCTCACCACTGAGGAGTTTCTGAGCTGGCAGTTCTCGATCGACCAGCACGGCCTTGCCGGACTGCGCACCACGCGCATCCAGCATTACCGCCACTGACTCGACCCCGAGCCCCGGACGACGCGGTCCAGTCCGCGCGGCCGAAGCCGGTTTCACGAAAAGCCGTGCCCGCGTTCCCGCGGGTGCGGCTTCGCTCTTTTTCGGCCCCCGGTGCTGACCAGAGGGTATCATTCGTTAACCGTCCGCTAACCACGGCCCAGGCAAATTCTGCCGGGTGGGGACGCCATCGGCGCCCGCTTGGGGTGGGCGCGTAACAGCCGTGAAGCCGGTTCTCGATCTCGTCACCAAGCTCGGACCGGCGCGCCTCGCGGCGATGGCGGCGGTGACGCTGACGCTGATCGGATTCTTCGCCTTCGTCATCCTGCGGGTCTCCCGCCCGGACATGGGCGTGCTGTTCGCCGACCTGTCGGCCCAGGACGCGGCCGCCGTCGTGCGCGACCTCGACGCCCGCGGCATCCGATACGAGACCAGGGGCGACACCGGCCAGACGGTGATGGCGCCGCGCGCCGACCTGCCCCGCCTGCGCATGGACCTTGCCGGCAAGGGCCTCCCGAGCCAGGCCGGCGTCGGATACGAGATCTTCGACAAGGGCGACGCCTTCTCCTCGACCAATTTCGTCCAGAACGTGAACCACCTGCGCGCGCTGGAAGGCGAGCTGTCGCGCTCGATCCGGGCGATCGGCCGCGTCCAGGCCGCCCGCGTCCACCTCGTCCTGCCAGAGCGCCGCCTGTTCGAACGCGACCGCGAGCAGCCCAGCGCCGCCATCGTCCTGAAGCTGATGGGCGACCTCGACGCGGGCCAGGTCCGCGCGATCCGGCACCTGGCCGCCTCCGCGGTCGAGGGCCTGAA
>CAZZZJ010000177.1:0-4173 GCA_964658355.1 Beijerinckiaceae bacterium | reverse complement strand
GAGAGCCGCGTCGTCCGCTCGAACCAGACGCGCACCGAAGCCTCGCAGACGGCCGGCAACGAGGGCTCGGTCAGCGTCGGCAACGAACTGCCCGGCGCGAATCAGGACAAGCCGGCGGGACCGAAGGACTCCTCGAACAAGAACGAGGAGACCACGAACTACGAGATCTCCAAGGTCACCAAGACGGAGGTGGTCGAGGGCGGCCGGGTGAAGCGGCTCTCGGTGGCGGTGCTGGTCGACGGCGCCTACGTGCCGGGGCCCGACGGGAAGAGCGCATATCAGCCCCGCCCCGCCGCCGAGATCGAGCGGATCGCGGCCCTGGTGCGCAGCACCGTCGGCTTCGACAAGGCGCGCGGCGATCAGATCGAGGTGGTGAACCTGCGCTTCGCCGAGGCGCCGGCGCCCGCCGACTTCGTCGAGCCGACGCTGGTTCAGGCGCTTCTCAGCCCGAGCAAGGAAGACGTGATGCGGATGGTGGAGCTCGGCGTCCTGTCGCTGCTCACCCTGATCGTCCTGCTCGCCGTGGTGCGTCCGCTGCTGCGCCGCGTGCTCGCCGCCGACCCGGCCGCGACGGCGCTGCTCGCGGCGGGCGGCGGAGCGAGCATCGAGGTCGGCGCCGACGGGACGATCCTAGTCCCGCACGAGAGCCAGACCGCCAAGCTGATGGAATTCGCCAAGATCAACGGTCAGATCCAGGCGGATACGGTACAGCGGGTGATCGACATGGTCCGCGCCAGCCCGTCCGAGACGGTCGAAGTGCTGCGCAACTGGATCCAGGAAACGCAGTAGGCATCGCGGGCGGCCTGGATCGCGACGAACAACCAGTGGCTTGAGGGAAGAGTGGAACGATGGCGGCGGGTGCGGGACTGGGGCAGGCGTTGCAGGACCTCGGCGGATCGACGTTCGCGGCGATGTCCGGGCCGCAGCGCGCCGCTGCGCTTCTGTTGCTGCTCGGTGAGGCCGAGGGCGCGCCGATCTGGCAGCGCCTGGAGGAGGACGAGATCAAGACGGTTTCGCACGCCATGGTCCAGCTCGGATCGCTCGAGGCCGAAACCGTCGAGAAGCTGATCATCGACTTCGTCTCGCGGCTCTCGTCCGGAGGCGGCATCACCTCGAACTTCGAGCGGACGGAATCCCTGCTGCTGAAGATCTTTCCGTCCGAGCAGGTCTCGATGATCATGGCCGAGATCAAGGGCGCATCGGGCAAGCGGGTCTGGGCCTCCATCGCCCAGGTCGATCCCGAGATCCTCGCCGCGTTCCTGCGCAACGAGTACCCGCAGACCGTCGCTGTCGTGCTTTCCAAGGTGCGTTCCGACTACGCGGCCAAGGTGCTCACCCTGCTGCCGGAGGAATTCGCCATCGACGTCCTCAACCGCATGCTGCGGATGGAGACGGTGCAGAAGGAGGCGCTGCGTCACATCGAGGAGACGCTGCGGGTCGAGTTCGTCGCCACCATCGCCCAATCCGCCCGCCGCGACGCCCACGAGATGATGGCCGACGTCTTCAACGCCTTCGACAGGCAGACCGAGGGCCGCTTCCTCGCCGCCCTCGACCAGGGCAACCGCGGCTCGGCCAAGCGCATCCGCGAGCTGATGTTCACGTTCGAGGACCTGCTGAAGCTCGACCCCGGCAGCGTCCAGACGCTGATGCGCTCGGTGGACAACGAGACCCTGTGCCGGGCGCTGAAGGGGGCCGACGAGCGGGTGCGCGGCTTCTTCATGGCGCAGATGTCGACGCGTGCCGCCAAGAACCTCACCGACGAGATGAGCTCGATCGGCCCGATCCGCCTGAAGGAGGTGGACGAGGCCCAGGCCAAGATGACCGAGCTCGCCAAGGACCTCGCCGAGAAGGGTGAGATCATGATCGCCAAGAACAGCGCCGAAGAGGAGCTGGTCTATTGAACGCCAAGTCCGCTCCGGCCAAGACGCCGTTCCTGTTCGAGACCGACTTCCGCCGGCCGCAGCCGAGCCGCGAGAGCGTGCGTGCGGCCGAGGCCGCCGACGAGGCCGCCGCCCACGCCCACGCGCGCGGCGTGCAGGAGGGGCGCGCCCAGGCCGAGGCCCAGGCGCAGGCCCGGCTCTCCGACGCGATGACGCGCCTGTCGCTCGCCGCCGCCGGGCTGATCGCGCAGGCCGACGCCCGCGATGCCGAGCGCGAGGACCAGGCGGTCGAGGTGGCGGTGCTGCTCGCCCGCAAGATCGCGGGCGATGCCCTCGACGCCCGTCCGCTCGCCGCGATCGGCGAGGCGGCGCGCGCCGCCCTGCAGCATCTGCGCGGCGTGCCGCATCTGGTCGTGCGGGTCCATGACGGCCTCGTCGAGGAGGCGGAGAGCCTGATGAAGCGGCTCGCGCGCGAGCGCGGCTACGAGGGCCGCCTCGTGGTGCTGGGCGATCCCGACATGCCGTCGGGCGACGCCCGCATCGAGTGGGCCGATGGCGGGATCGTGCGCGAGCGCGCCCGCATCGAGGCCGCGGTGCTCGATGCCCTCGGCGCGACCATTGATCCCTGAGAAATCGAAAGAACCCGATGTCCGACGATTTCAGCCTGCCCCAGCTCGGCGACCAGGATCCGGCTCTTTCCGTCGAGGAATCGATCCGGGACGCGCCGACGACGCCCAAGAGCGCGTCCGATCTCGAGCAGCTCTTCGACGTTCCGGTGATGATCTCGGCGGTGCTCGGCGCCGTGCGGATGCCGATCGGCGACCTGCTCCGCCTCGCCCCCGGCGCGGTGCTGGAGCTCGATCGCAAAGTCGGCGAGGCCGTCGACATCTTCGTCAACAACCGCCTCGTCGCCCGCGGGGAAGTGGTCCTGGTCGAGGATCGCCTCGGCGTGACGATGACCGAAATCGTCAAGGGCGACCGCTGACCCCTCGAGACCCCGGCCCCGCGCCCTCCGCCGTCGATGACGGGACGGTCCGCGGCGCCCCGACAATTGGAACGGAGACACCGCGATGCGGCTCTTGATCATCGGACGACTCAACGGCGAGCTGATCACCGCCTCGAAGATCGCCATGAGCCGCGGCGCGGCGGTGACGCAAGCCGACAGCGTCGCACAGGGGCTCAACGTCCTGCGCGCCAAGGGCGCCGACCTCATCATGATCGATGTCGGTCTCTCGATCCGCGACCTCGTCGCGGCGCTGGCCGATGAACGCATCCGTACCCCCGTCGTCGCCTGCGGCGTCACCACCGATGCGAAGGCGGCGGTGGCCGCCATCCAGGCGGGCGCCAAGGAGTACATCCCGCTTCCTCCGGACCCGGACCTGATCGCGGCGGTGCTCGAGGCGGTCTCGGCGGACGGGCGTGCCTTCGTCTGGCGCGACGCTTCCATGGAGAAGGTCGTTCGCCTCGCCGAGCAGATCGCCCGCTCCGAGGCGTCGGTGCTGATCACCGGCGAGAGTGGGACCGGCAAGGAGGTGCTGGCGCGCCACGTCCACCAGAAGTCGGCCCGCGGAAACAAGCCGTTCGTCTCGGTCAACTGCGCCGCCATCCCCGAGGCGCTGCTCGAATCCGAGCTGTTCGGCCACGAGAAGGGCGCCTTCACCGGTGCCGTCGCCCGACGGATCGGCCGGTTCGAGGAAGCCAACGGCGGCACGCTGCTGCTCGACGAGATCTCGGAGATGGACGTCCGCCTGCAGTCCAAGCTCCTGCGCGCGCTGCAGGAGCGGGTGATCGATCGCGTCGGCGGGTCGGCCCCGGTCAAGGTCGACATCCGCGTGCTCGCCACCTCGAACCGCAACCTTGCCGAGGAGGTCCGCAAGGGGACGTTCCGCGAAGACCTGTTCTACCGCCTCAACGTCGTCCATTTGCGCCTGCCGCCCCTGCGCGAGCGCCCGGCCGACATCCTTGAGCTCGCCGCGCACTTCGCGAAGAAGTACGCCGAGGTGAACGGCGTGCCGGTGCGGCCGCTCGGCCGCGCTGCGCAGGAGATGGTCGTCAAGAACCCGTGGCGCGGCAACGTGCGCGAATTGGAGAACACCCTGCACCGTGCGGTGCTTCTGGCGTCCGGCCCCGAGATCGGCGCCGACGCGATCCTGACGCCTGAGGGCGATACCATCGCCGCTCCGGTCGGCGCCGCGACGCGGGCGGCCCAGGTGGCGGAGGCCGCGACCCGCGGGCTCGTCGGCCGCACGGTGGCGCAGGTCGAGTGCGACCTGATCCTCGATACCCTCGACCA
>CAZZZJ010000176.1:0-6683 GCA_964658355.1 Beijerinckiaceae bacterium | reverse complement strand
TCACCCGGACGACGTCGTAGGGCTGCAGCTTGCCCCGCGCGATGCCGGGATCGAGCGCGGCGACGCGACCGTCGCCAAGCCCGACCTTCACGCCGTTGCGGCCGGTCTCCAGCACCACGGCGAGCGGCCAGCGCACGTCGTAGAGCACCGGCCGGGCGCTCTCGAGCGCGCGCAGCCAGACGGGCTTCTGCGCGGGCTCCGCCGCGGCGGCCGGCTTCCCGCGCGCGGGCTTGCCGGGGAGAGGTTTCGTCTCTGCGGGCTTCGCCTCCGCCCCGGTCACGCCCGGCAGCGATTGCGGCGAGGCCTCGGGGGCGGGCGTCGCCGCCTGGAGCTTGCGCACGCTCTCGGCGAGGTTGAACTCCGGCCCGGAGAAGGTCTGGCGGCCGGTGCCGCGCTCGTAATTGGCGAGCCCGTCCTGCAACGCCCCCTCGACGGCGCGCTGGAGGCCGGCATTGATCGTCGAGCGCACGGTGAAGGCGTGGGCGGTCAGCGAATCGAGGCCGGCGAAGGTGCGGGCCTCGCGGGTGAGGTGGTCGACCACGTAGAAGCCGGAATCCCGCCGCGCGGTCTCGATCGGCTTCAGCCCGAGATCGGACGCGACGGCGGACGCCATCTCGGCCTCCGTGATCGCACCCTCCTCCTTGAGACGGGCGAGCACGTAGGCGCGGCGCTCGCGGGCGCGCTCGGGATACTTGTCGGGGCTGTAGAAGTTCGGCCCCTTCGGCATGCCGGCCAGAAGCGCCGCCTCGGGCAGGGTGAGCTGCCCGACCGACTTCCCGAAATAGCTCCGCGCGGCCATCTCGATGCCGTAGGCGCCGCGGCCGAGATAGATCCCGTTGAGGTAGAGCCCGAGGATCTGCGGCTTGCCGAGGATGCGCTCCAGGCGGGAGGCGACGATCATCTCGCGGATCTTGCGCTCGTAGGTGACGTCGTCGCCCACCGAGAGGTTCTTCACCACCTGCTGCGTGATGGTCGAGCCGCCGGCCGGGCGGCCCGGCGCGGCGAGGTTGCCGATGAAGGCGCGGATCACCCCGCGCTCGTCGATGCCGTGGTGGCTCTCGAAGCGCTTGTCCTCGGCCGCGATGAAGGCCTTCTGGACCAGCGGCGGCACGTCGGCGATCGGAACGACGAGCCGGCGGCCGTTCGGCTCGAAGGTCTCGGCGAAGGGTTTTCCCGACGCATCGAGGATGCGGGTCATGCCCGGCAGCGCCTTGTCCCGCAGGGCCTCGGCGCTCGGCAGGTCGGTGGTCGCCTTGTTGTAGAACGCGATCACCTCGCGGGCGTCGAACGGCGAATTCGTCGGGTTCTCGCCCTTGCAGAACTGCTTGTAGCTCGTGTTCAGCTCGGCGAGATCGAGCCCGTGCAGGATCTTCGGCGCCGAAGGTCCGGCCACCGCGGTCGGATCCTCCATCGCGGTGGAGATCAACTCGTCGAGGTTGATGTCCTCGATATCGAAGGCCTTGCGCATGTGCGCGCAGCCGTCGCGGAGGATCTGCACCACCTGGGCGGTGTCGGTGGCCGGATCGAACTGCGTCTTCAGGGCGTCCGGCTTGGTCGTGACCTGGCTGAGGGTCAGCGCGGTCGCGAACAACTTGATCAGGATGGCGTTCATGCGATCCGGGGCACCGGGTTTGTCCACGTGCCCGGAAATCTGCGGGCGTCCCCCTGAACAGGGCGTGCACAACGCGGCTGTTTTAAGGAAGGGGCGTCGCCCGTCGCGTCCAAGGCAACGCTTTTGCGAGGGTCGGCGTTTGGCGGGCTGACGCCGCCGAGGGCCGCCGATGATCAACGACCTCTGGTACAAGAACGCGGTGATCTACTGCCTGTCGGTCGGCACCTTCATGGATGCCGACGGCGACGGGATCGGCGATTTCGCCGGGCTGGAGCGGCGCCTCGATTACCTCCAGGGGCTCGGCGTGACGGCCATCTGGCTGATGCCGTTCCAGCCCTCGCCCAAGCGCGACGGCGGCTACGACATCGCGGACCATTACGGCGTCGACCCGGATTACGGGTCCCTCGGGGACTTCGTCGCCTTCACCCATGCCGCCAAGCAGCGGGGCCTGCGGGTGCTGATCGACCTCGTGGTCAACCATACCTCGGACCAGCACCGCTGGTTCAAATCCGCCCGCTCCGATCCGGATTCGCCCTATCGCGACTGGTACGTCTGGTCGAAGGAGCGGCCTGCCAGTGCCGCGGAGGGCATGGTGTTTCCCGGCGTCCAGAAGACGACCTGGACCTGGGACGCGGCGGCGGGCGCCTACTACTTCCACCGCTTCTTCGACTTCCAGCCCGATCTCAACACGGCGAACCCCGCCGTGCTCGCCGAGATCCTGAAGATCATGGGCTTCTGGATCGAGCTCGGGGTCTCGGGCTTCCGCATGGACGCGGTGCCCTTCGTCATCGCCAGGAAGGGCGCCGACGTGACGGGCGAGCCCGTCGAGCAGTTCGACATGCTGCGCGATTTCCGCGAGTTCCTGCAATGGCGCAAGGGCGATGCGATCATCCTGGCCGAGGCCAACATCCTGCCCAAGCAGGATCTCGACTATTTCGGTGCCGACGCCGACCGCTCCCACATGATGTTCAACTTCCAGGTCAATCAGACGACCTTCTACGCACTGGCGGCCCATGACGCGCGCCCGCTGGTGAAGGCCATCGCGCGGACGAAGCCGCGCCCGCTCTCGGCCCAATGGGGCATCTTCCTGCGGAACCACGACGAGCTCGACCTCGGCCGCCTGACCGAGAGGCAGCGCCAGACCGTCTTCGAGACATTCGGTCCCGAGAAGCAGATGCAGCTCTACGACCGCGGCATCCGCCGCCGCCTCGCGCCGATGCTCGACGGCGACCCGCGCCGCATCCGGATGGCGTACTCGCTGATGTTCACGCTGCCCGGCACGCCGGTGCTGCGCTACGGCGACGAGATCGGCATGGGCGACGACCTCGCCCTGAAGGAGCGCGACTGCGCCCGCACGCCGATGCAGTGGTCGCCGGAGGCTCAGGGCGGCTTCACCCGCTCGGCGACGCCGACCATGCCGCCGATCGATCACGGCCCCTACGGCCATGCGCATGTCAACGTCGCCGACCAGCGCCACGACGCGGGCTCGCTCCTCAACTGGATGCAGAGCATCATCCGCCTGCGGAAGGAAGCGCCGGAGATCGGCTGGGGCGACGTCACCGCCCTGGAGACCGGCCGACCGGCCGTCCTGGCGCTCCGCTACGACTGGCGCGGCAACGCCGTGCTCTGCATTCACAATCTCGGACCCGGCCCCACCGAGGTCGCCCTGGAGACCGGCATCCCCGCGCCGGACGGCCTCCTGCTGATCGACCTGCTCACCGGCGCGCGCAGCGATGCGGACGGCGCGGGGCGCCACTGCCTGTACCTGGAAGGCTACGGCTATCACTGGTTCCGGGTCGGTGGCCTCGACGCGCTGCTGAAGCGGAAGCCGACCTGACCGGCGTCCCGACAGACGCCTCGCACGCGCGCCCCCGACAGGGTAGGGGGGAGCACCAAGCGAGATGCCGATGCCCCGACGCGCCCCCCTCCCATCCGACGCGACCATCGCGGACGTGCTTCCCGACCTCGAGGACGGAGAGGCCTACCTCCGCGCGGTGCTCGCCACCATGCGGATGTGCCAGAAGCATTTCGGCGACGCGTCCGTGCGGATCGGCGTGACCGCGAAGGGTGGCCCCCCGTCCTACCGGATCGACCGTCCGGGTTCCGACGGCGCGGAGGCGTGGGTGCTGTTCGGCGCCTATGGCGGCCGTTCGCACGACCGCTTCACGCAGGTGAACACCGCCGAGACACGCTGGAGCAGCCGGGCGCTCGGCATGGCCGAGATGCTGGCGCTCAACGACGGCCTCCGCCGGCCGAAGGGCGGCACGAGCGATCGATGAGGCCGAAGCCTCGCATCAGAAGCGCAGGCGCATCCCGGTCATGAACGTCCGCGGCGGGCCGGCGAAGATCGCCCCGCTGGTGCTCGCGAGAACGGCGCGGCCGTTCTGCAGGCCGGTGACGGCGCTCAGAGCGTTGGCGAGCGGGTTGGCCGCGCCGATGTAGGCCGTGTCGAACACGTTGCGGATCTCGCCGTAGAGGTCGAGGCGCCGGACGGTGCCGATGCGCGCCGTCGCGTAGTGGACATTGAGGTTCAGGATCGCGAAGCCCGGCACCTTCAGCAGGTTGGCGTTGTCGAGGAAGAACCCGTCCTGGATCACCGCCTCGGCGTAGGCGCCGAGCCCGGCGAGCGGACCCGTCGGCACGTCGTAGCCGATCCGGGCGAGGAGCTGGTGCTCCGGCACGCCGACGATGCGGTTGCCCGCCCGGTCGAATGCGGCGGTGAACGCGCCGGCCGCGAGCCGCTCCACGAAACGGGTGTAGGCCTGGGCGTCGAACGTATAGGCCAGCGTACCCCGCCACCCCGCACCGAGCGCCGCCTCCGCCCCGAGCTCGATCCCGCGGTGCTCGGAGGCCGGCACGTTGAAGGTGTAGGACAGGAGTCCGCCCCCGGGGGACTGGCCGACGAGCTCGTTGCGGAAGAACTCGTAGAACCCGGTGAGGCCGACGCGCACGCCCGCCACCGGCAACCAGTCCGCGCCGAGATCGAACCCGAGATTCTCCTGGGTCCGGAGCCCGGTGTTGTTGCCGGGGATCCCGGCCGGCGTCACGAACAGGTTCCCGACCGACGGGGTCGCGTAGCCGGTGGCGACCCGGCCGCGCAGGCTCCATGCCGCATCCGGGCGGTAGACGAGGGCGAATTCGGGCGCGACGTTGACGTAGCTGGGATCCACCGGGGTGATCGCGGCGGTGGCGCCTGTCGCCGTGTAGGCGAAGGTGGTGTTGCGCCCGGCGATCGCGGTGCGCGTCGCGCCGATCCCGAGCGCGGCGGTCCAGCGGTCGGACAGGGCGATCTCGGCGCGCGCGCGGCCGCCGAGATTCTCCTGCATCGCCTCCTGCAGGCCGATCAGGGCACCGATCCGGGGGCCGCCGAAGGCCGCCCGGTTGAAGGTGGGCGCCCGGATGTCGATGGTGTCGTAGCTCACCGCCAGGAAGCCGGTGGCCGCCAATCCGAACAGCTCGCCGCGGCGGGTCAGGTCGGCGGCCAGGTTGACCGAGGGCAGGCTGGCGCGACCGGCCTGCACGTAGAACGGCTGGTCGTAGCGGCGCTCGTCGTAGCCGGCCTGGACGCGCCACGTGGTCTGCGCGTCGACATCGTGCTCCCAGCGGCCGGCGACGATCGTGCGACGGTCGTCGCGCCCGAACGCGCCCTGGTCGGCCGTCACCGCGACGGTCGGGCCGGAGATGCCGTTGCGCAGCAGCGCGACCGTCGCGCAGCCGGGCGCGGCGGCGGCGGCGGTCGCGCAGCCGCGCTGGTACGGGTTGAGGGTGAACTGGTTCAGCGATGCGCGGACCGGCAGCGCCGTGGACACCTGGTTGTCGATCACCTTCAGCGTGAAGCGGTCGTCCGGCGTCGGCGTATAGCTCGCGAGCAGGTTGACCGTCTGGGTTTCGAAGTTCGAATGGCCCTGATAGCCGTTGCCGCGCGCGTCGCTGGCATAGAGGCCGATCTCGAACGGGCCGCTGGCCCGGCCCGTGGCGAGGTAGCTGTTCAGGGTCCCGAAGCTGCCGGCATCGACCCCGATCTCGGTGCCGTCGATCTCCCGGCCGGTGCGGGTGCGGAAGGCCAGCGCGCCGCCGCTCGCGTAGTTGCCGAACAGGGCCGATTGCGGCCCGCGGAACACGTCGATCCGGGAATAGGCGCGGGGATCCGACAGGTCGAAGCGCGAGGCGCCGTCCGCCTGAGTCAGCAGGAACCCGTCCTCCAGCACCACCATGTTGCGGGTGATGCCGGTGGAGCGGGCATTGTTGCCGCGGATCGAGATCACCACGTCGCGGCCGCCCAGCCCCTGGCGGACGGTGACGCCGGGGCTGTTCAGGAGCACCGCGCCGATCCCGACCGGCGGCCGGTCGTCGATCGTGCCGTCGTGTCCGATCGACGTCACCACCTGGCCGACCGGAGTCTCGATCGGGCTCGGCGCCGATCCGGGCGGAGCGGCCACGCCGAAGCCGCGGCTCTCGCCCGTGAGAGCCGCGGCGGTCACGGAGAGCATGTCCAGGGCGACGCTGTCCTCGGCGGCGAAAGCGGGGCCGAGGCTGAGACACAGGACGCCGACGATGACCGCGACGCGAGCACGCCGCGCCGCCGGTCGGAGCCCACGCGCGATCATCCCGCCCAGCCGGCGCATGCTGCGGATCGCGGCATCGACGATACGGAGGGACACGGGCACCGGAGGCGTTCGCGGAAAACAGGATTGCGCACAACGCCTTATCGGCCGCGCGGTCAACCAGCCAGGCGGGTGCGGCGCGGCGCCGGCGAATCGGCCGCGCCGTCGCATTTCGGCTACAACCGCCAATGGGGTGCAGCGCACCCCGATACGGGCTAGAACGGGCGGACCTCGCGCCCTCCACACGGTGAACGGACGACCATGCCAGGCACGCCCCGCGTCGGGATCATCCCGGTGACGCCCTTCCAGCAGAACTGCACCCTGGTCTGGGATGCGGCGACCAAGGTCGGCGCCGTGGTCGATCCCGGCGGCGACCTCGACCGGATCGAGGCGGCGATCGCCGAGCAGGGCGTGACCGTCGAGAAGATCCTGCTGACGCACGGGCATATCGACCATGCCGGCGGCGC
>CAZZZJ010000175.1:0-6683 GCA_964658355.1 Beijerinckiaceae bacterium | reverse complement strand
CGGTCACCGTGACCCATCCCGACATGGTCCGCTACTTCATGACCGTGCGCGAGGCCGCCGACCTCGTCCTCACGGCCGCCTCCCATGCCGACGGCGAGGCACGCAACCTCGCTCCGGGCGCGGCCGACCAGCGCGCCGCGGTCTACGTGCTCAAGATGGGTCAGCCGGTGAAGATCGCAGAGCTGGCCGAGCGGATGATTCGGCTGGCCGGCTTCGAGCCGGGCACGGAGATCGAGCTGGTGTACTCCGGCGCCCGGCCCGGCGAGCGCCTGAACGAGATCCTCTTCGCCCGCGAGGAACCCCGCGTCAGCCTCGACGGGATCGACGGCGTCATGGCGGCCAAGCCGGTCTTCGCCGACCGTGCCCGCCTCGATGCCTGGACGGCGTCCCTGCGCGCGGCCGTGGAGGCCGGCGACCGGGCGGCCGCGGAGTCGGTCTTCGAGGCGGCGATCCCGCACTTCCGCGAGCGTTTCGACAAGCCCGTCGCGGCCGCGACCGCCGGCTCGGATGCCCCCGTTCCCGCGACCGTCCACGCCGAGCTCGGCTGAGCCGCTTCCCTCCCTTCGGGAATCGGGTCTGACGCCGTTCGAGCGAGGCGACGACCGGACAAGGCGCCGGGTCGCGACACCGCGCACCGAGGCCTGGACGAGGCGATGCGACCGATGGCGGTACTTGCAGGTCTCATGGCTTCGATCTGCGGGCCGCGCATCGGTGCTTGCGGATCGGTCGGTCCCGGCGACGCCATCACCGTGGTTGTATACAGCCGCCCAAGTGACGGGATCGATGGTCGCCGCTGAATTCGGTCCGGCCGGACGATCGATCGCTCGCCCCCGCTCGTCCGAGCCGGGCTCTTCTCATGACCGGGCAGGATAGCGATGAGGATATCGAGAGTTCTCACCTTGCCGAGGCGGCGCGGTGCGCGCGCCGCCGCGTTCGCGGCGGTCGTCGTTCTCGGTTTGGGGCAGGCCCGCGCGGAGAGCTGCCGGTCCGAAGTCGGCGAGCGAAGGGCGTCCCGGCTGGTCGAGCGGTGCATTCAAGTCTCGCCGGCGACCCGCCCGCCCTGCAACGCCGACAATGCCTGCGCGCTGATCCTGTCCGAGATCGCGCGGGGATGCCGGATGATCGATGACGGCTCCGCCCCCGCGTTCTGCGAGCGCGATTGAGGCCGTCATGGCCCTCGATCCCACAGGTGCGCGAGCCGGCTGAGGCCGTCGCGGCTCGTGCCCGCGGGTCGCCAGCCGAGCGCCGACAAGCCGTCGCTCCGCGCCACCAGATTCTCGGCCAGCCGCAAGAACAGCGCCTCTCGGCCGCTGAGCCGGCAGGCGAGCCCGATCGCCGCCGCGGGAACCGGGACGAGGCCAGGCCTTCGGCCAAGGCCGGAGCGCAGGGCCGCGAGCATTTCGGGAAGCGTCAGCGCGTCGGGGTCGGCGACGACCAGCGGCCGGTTCAGCGGTGCATCCGCTCGAAGGACCGTGTCGATCGCGGCCGACACGCTCTCGACCGAGACCAGGGAACGGCGCCCGGCGAGGGACCCGAGCGGCAGCGGATAGGGCGATCGCGCGAGGCGCACCAGGGCGGCGATGTTGCCCTTCACGCCGGCGCCGTAGACCAGGACCGGCCGCAGGGCGACCCAGTCGATGCCGATCGCGGCGAGCGCCCGCTCGGCGTCGAGCTTGGAGCGGCCGTAGGCGTCGGTGGGGGCCGGATCGCCGGTGTCGGTGAGGATGGACGGTGCGGTCGGGCCGGTCTGCGCACGGATCGAGGAGAGGAACACGAAGCGTCGGACCCGCGCCCGTGCGGCGGCCTCTGCGAGCTGACGCGTCGCCTCGGTGTTGAGCGTGCGGTAATCGTCCTCCGGCGCACCCGACATGGCATGCGCGAGGCCCGCCGAATGCACCACCGCATCGACGCCGGCGAGCGCTGCCGCCATGTTCGTCGGCCGGGTCAGGTCGCCGACGATGGCGCTCGAGGCCCCGTCCGGCATCGCCTCGACCGGCCGTCGCAGGAGTAGGCGGACCCGGTAGCCCCGGGCCGTGAGGCTCTGCAGGACATGCCGGCCGATGAAACCGGTCGCCCCGGTGAGCGCTACGACTTGGCTCAAAGCATCCTCGTCCCGTCCGTCGCCCGCGAGAACCGGTTCAGGACCAACCCGACGAGCGTGCATCCGATTACCAGCGCTCCGAGGGTGACGGCCGGCGACGGCCAAAACAAGGTCGCGGCGGCCAGGGCGGCGAGGCAGAGGTTGAGGACGAGCACCCGTCCCACCACGCCGGTCACCGAAAGGCCGTTCGTCGTGGCGCGCTGGTAGAAGTGGCTGCGATGGGCCTCCCAGATCGGCTCGCGCCGGGCCGTACGCCGGATCAGCGTCAGGGTCGCGTCGGCGACGTAGTAGAGCGGAAGCAGCAAGGCCGCGGCGAAACCGCCCTCGAGGGCGAGCCGGTAGAGCAGCCAGGCGAGGATCAGCCCCAGGGGCAGAGAGCCGACATCGCCGAGGAAGAGCCTCGCCACCGGCCGGTTGAACGGTGCGAAGCCGAGCACCGCTCCGAGCAGCGCCGCGGCGACCAGGACAGCGGCCGGCGATAGGAAGCCGAAACCGCCGAAGAGCGCGAGCGCGGCCGCGACCGGCACCGCCTCGGACACGGTCATCCAGTCGAGGCCGTCCATGAAGTTCACGAGGTTCACGAACCAGACGCCCGCGATCACGGCCAGGACCCGCTCCGCAGCGAGCGGCAGGCCCGGCATCAGCCGACCGTCGATGCTCGCGACGAGCGTTCCGACCGCGAGGAACTGGAGGACGAGCCGAAGCGCCGCGGGCAGCGGCCGGATGTCGTCGACCGCGCCGACGAGGGCGAGCAATACCGCCGCGAAGCCCAGCACCGGCACGTCGCGGCTCGCGTCCGGTGCTGCGAGCAGCACCCCCGTGACGGTAAGCGTCGCCGCGATCACCGCGATGCCTCCGCCCTGCGGTGTCGGCTCGGTATGGCTGGAGCGCGCGTTCGGGCGGGCGAGCGCGTAGCGCACCAGCAGCGGCCGTAGCCGGACGATCAGGCCCGCGCTGAGGGCCGCTGCGAGGGGAGCCGCGATGAGGGGGGCAAGCATGCCGCCGCTCTACGCCAGCGGCGAAGACTTGTGGAGGTGACGAAGCTCGTTAACCGACGGCGACATCCGGGACCATTCCCGATTTCCGGAAGCCGTTTCCCGAGCACGCCCGCCATGGCAAGCACGACGCCATGGCACCGATCCTCCGCCCCGCGACCCGCGACGACCGCGCAGCCGTCCGGGAGATCGTCCGAGCGGCCTTCACGCCCTATCGTGCGCGCAGCGGACGGGACCCGGGGCCGATGCGCGACGATGACGAGGCACCGATCCGTCAGGGCCGGGTCCATGCCGCCGTGCGCGACCGCACCGTGGAGGGGATTCTCGTGCTGATCCCGCAGGACGTCGCGATGCGTCTCGACAACGTGGCCGTCGCCCCCGGCGCGCAGGGATCGGGACTCGGCCGCGCGATGCTGGCCTTCGCGGAGCGCGCGGCGATCGCGGCGGGCTACGGCTCGATCTTGCTCTACACCAACGCGGCGATGACGGAGAACATCGGGCTCTACGCCCGGCTCGGCTATGCGGAGACGCATCGGATCGCGGAGAACGGGTTTCGGCGCGTCTACATGCGCAAGCCGCTCGCCGGCCAGCGCGAGCGCGTCTGAGCCTGGATGCCACCAGCCTGCGCGGCGCCTCCCCCGGGGCACCGCTCGCACTGAGGCGGTGTCGGGCAAGCCGTCGCCCGACGCGCGCCGATCGATTCCCCTAGCCGATTGCCCTCAATAGACCTGCGCGGCCTCTTCCCTGCCCTTTGCGGCGCCGTCGGTGCGGTTGGTCTTGTCGATGGAACGCGTGACGACCTTGGCGATGCCGATCATGATCGTGTCGATCACGTAGTCCTTCGGCGTGTAGACCGCCGACACGCCCATGTTCTTGAGCACCAGCTCGTCGTCGGGCGAGATGATGCCGCCGACGACGAGGGGGATGTGGTCGAGGCCGGCCTCGCGCATCTTGGCCTTCACGTCGCGCACCAGCGGGACGTGGCTGCCGGACAGGATCGACAGGCCGACGACGTGGGCGCCGGTCTCCTTCGCCTTCGCGACGATCTCGGCGGGCGTCTGGCGGATACCGTCGTAGGTCACGTCGAAGCCGACGTCGCGGGCGCGCAGCGCGATCTGCTCTGCGCCGTTCGAGTGGCCGTCGAGGCCGGGCTTGCCGACCACGAGGCGGGGCTGCTCGCCGAGGCGCTCGCCGAGGTCGGCGATGAGGAGCTTGGCCTCCTCCGCCGCCCCCGAGGAGACGGTCTGGAGCGTCACGCCGGTCGGCGCGCGGTATTCGCCGAAGACCTCGCGCAGGCGGGTGCCCCATTCGCCCGTCGTCACGCCGGCTTTCGCGGCGGCGATCGAGACCGGCATGATGTTTGCGCCGGAGCGCGCGGCGGCTTCGAGGTCGTCGAGCGCCTTGCCGACGGCCCTGTCGTCGCGCTTGGCGCGCCAGTCGCGGATGCGGGCTTCGGCCTCCATCTCGACGGTCTCGGAGACGGTGAAGATCGCGCCCTCGCCTGCGGTCAGCGGCGAGGGCTCGCCCTGCTGCCACTTGTTGACCCCGACCACGATCTGGTCGCCGGCCTCGATCGCCGAAATGCGGCGCGCGTTGGATTCCACCAGCGACTGCTTGAGCGCGCCGGTCTCGACCGCGGCCACCGCACCGCCGATCCCGCCGATGCGCTCGAGTTCGGCCCGGGTCTCGACCTTCAGGGCCTCGACCTTGGCGTCGATCACCTTCGAGCCGTCGAAGATGTCGTCGTATTCGAGCAGATCCGTCTCGAAGGCGAGGATCTGCTGCATGCGCATCGACCATTGCTGGTCCCAGGGGCGCGGCAGGCCGAGCGCCTCGTTCCAGGCCGGTAGCTGCACGGCGCGGGCCCGCGCCCGCTTCGACAGCGTGACGGCCAGCATCTCGATCAGGATGCGGTGCACGTTGTTCTCGGGCTGCTGCTCGGTGAGGCCGAGCGAATTCACCTGCACGCCGTAGCGGAAGATGCGCTTCTTCGGATCGTCGATGCCGTAGCGTTCCTGGGCGATCTCATCCCAGAGCTCCGAGAACGCCCGCATCTTGCAGATCTCGGTGACGAACCGGAGGCCGGCATTCACGAAGAACGAGATCCGGCCGAACACGTCCGGGAAGCTTTCGGGGTCGAAGTTCGGATCGTCGCGCACCGTGTCGAGCACCGCGATGGCGATGGCCAGCGCGTAGGAGAGCTCCTGCACCGGCGTCGCCCCGGCCTCCTGCAGATGGTAGGAGCAGACGTTCATCGGGTTCCACTTCGGCACCTCCTTGGTCGTGAACAGGATCACGTCCTTGGTCAGCCGCAGGCTCGGCGCCGGCGGGAACACGTAGGTGCCGCGCGAGAGGTATTCCTTGATGATGTCGTTCTGCGTGGTGCCCTGCAGGCCGGAGAAGGGCGCGCCCTGCTCCTCGGCCACCGCGAGATAGAGCGCCAGCAGCCACGGCGCCGTGGCGTTGATCGTCATCGAGGTATTCATCTGGACGAGCGGGATGTCGGAGAACAACGTCCGCATGTCGCCGAGATGGGCGATCGACACGCCGACCTTGCCGACCTCGCCGCGGGCGAGTTCGTGGTCTGGGTCGTAGCCGGTCTGGGTCGGCAGGTCGAAGGCCACCGACAGGCCGGTCTGTCCCTTGGCGAGGTTGCCCCGGTAGAGCGCGTTCGATTCGGCCGCGTTGGAATGGCCCGCATAGGTGCGGATGATCCAGGGCTTGTCGCGCTTCACTCCGTCGATGCTCGCGCTGGCGCTCATTCCACCCGTCTCCGCTGTTTCGTCCGTGGCGGGGCGCGTTCGCTCCGTCCTTTGGGGCGCACCGTAGCGAAGCCGCTGCGGGCCGTCATCTCGTGCGAGGGTCCGCGGCCTCCCCCATGGGTGCAAGTCGGCCGCAAAAAAAAACTGACGGCCGCGTTCAACCGAATTTGAGGCGTTCGCTCCCGCTTTTTCGAGGCGGTCGAAACCAACGGTCGCGCGGTGGCTTAGGACGGCCGAATCGGGACGCGCGGTATGCTCGCACATGCTCGTGAGACCGGCGCCTTCCCGAAGTGGAAGGTCTCCGTCCAGCCGAACGCCTTCGGCGGGCCGGTCGAGGATCCTCGGTGGTCGAGTTGCCGCTGCGGATGACGGGCGATGCCGGCCGCTACGGCCGGCCGGGCGACGACGCCGACCTCTTCGGCGCGCCGCGTGACCTGTGACCGGAGGTGTTCGAAGACGGCGAGCGCAAGCGGCTCGTGGTGAACATTGTCACCTGCATGGGCGATCGCCCACGCCATATCCAGGATCGCATGATCGCGCACTGATACGAGGTTCATGCGGATTTCGACCGCGGCGTCGCGGAAGGTCTCGGCATCGAGACGAACGAGGCGGCTGCCGAATAGTTTTTGGCGGGGCACCAAGTTTATTTTGTATCCGGAAGGCGTCGGCTTCGGCCGGCGCCTCTTTTCTTGTCCGAGCCCGCACGTCTGGCCTTTTGGACGACTTGCAGACCCCTTGGAGGCCCCTTCCATCGTCGCTATAGCGCTAAGCCGGAACCGCGGCGTCGTCAGAACCGCGATTGGGCACGAAACGGATTCAGGAGAG
>CAZZZJ010000174.1:3050-6687 GCA_964658355.1 Beijerinckiaceae bacterium | reverse complement strand
CGGCCATCCTCTGCTAAGGCCCCGCCCATTCCACACGCGGAGCCGGCCCCATGCCTGAATGGGCCGTTTCCGGTGATCGTCCGATCCGTCGGCCGGTCGCTACCTCCGCGGCGGCATCAACCGGAAAGAAAGCAGACAGATCATGGCCGTCGATTTCACCATGCGCCAGCTCCTCGAGGCCGGCGCCCATTTCGGGCACCAGTCGCACCGCTGGAACCCGAAGATGCAGCCCTACATCTTCGGCACCCGCAACAACATCCACATCATCGATCTCGCCCAGACGGTGCCGGCTTTGCACACGGCGCTGCAGGCCGTGAGCGACACGGTCGCCAAGGGCGGCCGCGTCCTGTTCGTCGGCACGAAGCGCCAGGCGGCCGACACGATCGCCGAGGCGGCGAAGCGGTCGGCCCAGTACTACGTCAACTCCCGCTGGCTCGGCGGCATGCTGACCAACTGGAAGACCATTTCGGGCTCGATCTCGCGCCTGCGCAAGGTCGACGAGACCCTCGACACCGGCGGCCCGGGCCTCACCAAGAAGGAGCGCCTGATGCTGTCCCGTGAGAAGGACAAGCTCGAGAAGGCGCTCGGCGGCATCAAGGACATGGGCGGCGTGCCCGATCTGCTGTTCGTGATCGACACCAACAAGGAGCAGCTCGCGATCAAGGAGGCCCAGCGCCTCGGGATCCCGGTGGCCGCCATCGTCGACACCAACTGCAACCCGGACGGCATCACCTACGTGGTTCCTGCCAACGACGACGCCGGCCGCGCCATCGCGCTGTACTGCGACCTGATCGCGCGCGCCGCCATCGACGGCATCTCCCGCGGCCAGGGCTCGTCGGGCGTCGATCTCGGCGCCTCCGAGGAGCCGATGGCCGAAGATCTGCCGGGCGACGACACCGCCGCCGTCTCGGTGGAATCGGGTGCCCTCGATCCGGCCGACGTCGCGATGCTCGCCGAGACCACGGAGCATTTCGAACTGCTCGCTGCTCCCCGTGGCGCGCCCGACGACCTGTCCAAGCTCCACGGCGCCGGTCCGCAGATCGTGCAGAAGCTCAACGATGCCGGCATCTACCATTACTGGCAGATCGCCGCGATGAGCCCGGACGACGTCGCCAAGGTCGATGCCGACCTGAAGCTCAACGACCGGTTCGGTCGCGACGGCTGGGTGGCGCAGGCCCGCGGCTTCGTCGAGGCCCAGGCCGCCGCCTGATCGTCCGCCGGGATCGCGGCAGCCTCGTTGGGGCGCCGTGATCCGCACCATCACATTCGGGCCCGGCGTTCACCCCTGAGCGTCGGGCTCCTCTCATATGAAACGACGAAAGGACCGGCCATGGCCAACATCACCGCCGCGATGGTGAAGGAACTCCGCGAGAAGACCGGCGCGGGCATGATGGACTGCAAGGGCGCGCTCAACGAGACGCAGGGCGACCTCGAGGCCGCCGTCGACTGGCTGCGCACCAAGGGTCTGGCCAAGGCCGCCAAGAAGGCCGGCCGGGTCGCCGCCGAAGGCCTCGTCGCCGTCGAATCCGCGGGTCACCACGCCGCGATCGTCGAGGTGAATTCCGAGACCGACTTCGTCGCCCGCAACGATGCCTTCCAGGGCTTCGCCCGCGAAGCCGCCAAGATGGCGCTCGACTCCGACGGCACCCTGGACAGCCTCCAGGCCGCCCACTTCCCCGGAGGGACCGAGACGGTCTCCGAGAAGCTGCAGAACCTCATCGCCACCATCGGCGAGAACATGAACCTGCGCCGCGTCGCCAAGCTCGACGTGAAAAAGGGCGTGATCGCGAGCTACGTCCACGGCCAGATCTCCGAGGGCCTCGGCAAGATCGGCGTGCTGGTCGCGCTCGAGTCCGAGGGCGACGTCGAGTACCTCTCGACCCTCGGCCGCCAGATCGCGATGCACGTGGCCGCCACCAACCCGGTGGCGCTCGACGCCTCCGGCGTCGATGCCGCCACGCTGGAGCGCGAATCGAACATCCTGCGCGAGAAGAACGCGGGCAAGCCCGACCACGTCATGGCCAAGATCGTCGAGAGCGGCCTGAAGAGCTACTACAAGGAGGTCACCCTCCTGGAGCAGCCCTTCGTGCACGACGGCTCGAAGACGATCGCCCAGGTGATCAAGGAAGCCGCCGGCAAGGCGGGCGCGCCGGTCGCGCTCACCGGCTTCGTGCGCTACGCCCTCGGCGACGGCATCGATAAGGACGACGGTCCCGACTTCGCGAGCGAAGTCGCGGCCATGTCGCGCTGAGCGACAGGAACGGTTCGTCCGAGAAGCCCCGGCCGCAAGGCCGGGGCTTTTTGCGTTTCGGGGCGGCCATCCGCCCTCGACGGTCCGGGGGGCCGTGACGTAGAAGCCCCTCGGTTCTGGATCAGGCTCGGCGGTGTCGCCAGGCCCTGCGAGGTGGACGATGCCGGAGACGACGCCGTTTCGCCGTGTGCTCGTGAAACTCTCGGGCGAGGCACTGGCCGCCCCCGACGGGTACTGGCTCCATCCCCCGACGCTGGCGGGGCTCGCCGAGGATATCGCCCACGCGATCGAGGCCGGGATCGAGGTCGCGCTGGTGGTGGGCGGCGGCAACATGATCCGCGGCGCACGGATCTCGCAGGCGGGGTTCATCGACCGCGCCACCGGCGACTCGCTCGGCATGATGGCCACCGTGATGAACTCGCTGGCGCTGGAGACCGCCCTGAACGCGGCCGGCGTCCCGGCGCGCACGATGTCGGCGGTGTCGATGCCGACGATCTGCGAGACCTACGCGCGTCAGCCGGCCCTGCATCACCTCGACAAGGGCCAGGTGGTGGTGCTCGCCGGCGGCACCGGCAACCCGTTCTTCACCACGGACACCGCTGCGGTGCTGCGTGCGGCGGAACTGCGCTGCGACGCGGTGCTGAAGGCGACCCAGGTCGACGGCGTCTACTCGGCCGACCCGAAGACCCATCCGGAGGCCACCCGCTACGACCGGATCACCCACGACGAGGCGATCGGGCGCGACCTCAAGATCATGGACACCGCCGCCTTCGCGCTTGCCCGCGAAAGCCGGCTTTCGATCATCGTCGGCTCGGTGCACCCCCCGTCCTCGATCACCGCGATCCTGACGGGGCAGGCGCCGTCGACCCTCGTCGTGCCCTGAGAAAGCCCGCGATCGGCCAGGGGGCGACCGGTTTGCGGCCTCACGGGATTTCGTTCATTGAAGCCCCGAAGCGTTCCGGCCCGGCGGGCCGGTTCGATCGACCTACACTGAAGACGTTTCGGGAACTCTGAGAAGATGGCTACACCGGACTTCGACCTCGCCGACATCAAGCGCCGCATGCAGGGCGCCGTCGCGTCGCTTTCCAAGGACCTCGGGTCGCTGCGCACCGGCCGCGCCACGCCGAGCATCCTCGACCCGATCCAGGTCGACGCCTACGGCGCCTCGATGCCGATGGCGCAGGTCGCCACCGTGAGCGTGCCCGAGCCGCGCCTGCTCTCGATCTCGGTTTGGGACCGCGGCATGGTCACGGCGGTGGAGAAGGCGATCCGCGAATCCGATCTCGGCCTCAACCCGCAGACGGAAGGCCAGACCATTCGGCTCCGCATCCCCGAGATGAACGAGCAGCGCCGCAAGGAGATGGTCAAGGTCGCGCACAAGTACAC
>CAZZZJ010000174.1:0-2950 GCA_964658355.1 Beijerinckiaceae bacterium | reverse complement strand
CCGAGATGAACGAGCAGCGCCGCAAGGAGATGGTCAAGGTCGCGCACAAGTACACTGAGGAGGCCCGCGTCGCGGTCCGCCACGTGCGTCGCGACGGGCTCGACCACCTCAAGAAGCTGCTCAAGGACAGCGCCATCTCCGAGGACGACGAGAAGCGCCAAGCGACCGAGGTGCAGAAGGTCACCGACCAGCATATCGCCGAGGTCGACGGCGTGCTGGCGTCCAAGGAAAAGGAAATCATGCAGGTGTGAGGCGATCCGGCCTGTTCGATCGCCGACCGCATCCTGATGCGTCCGGATGAAAGCCCAGGTCCGATCGAGCCGGCCTGAGGAATGCAGTGGAGGGCGTGTGATGCCGATCGAGCGCATGCGCCGGGTCGAGGGGCCGATGCGCGACGAACGGATCGGACCCGGCAGGCAGGCCGGATCATGACGGCTCAGGGCGAAGCGGCCTCGGCGGCGCGGAAGAACCCCTTCGCGAACCGCGAGTTCGGCCTTCGGGTCGTTTCGGGCATCGTCCTCGCGGCGGTCGTCGTGTCGGCCCTGGTGCTCGGTGGCTGGGCCTTCGCCGTGATCTGGCTCGCCGCTGGGATCGTCGGCGCTGCCGAGTGGATCGGCATGAGCCGGACGGCGCCGCGCCGCGGCCTCCTCGCCATCGTCGCCGGCACGCTGATCCTGGCGGCCGCTTGCTTCGAGGGCGATGCACCGGCCTACGCGGTGCCGGCGATCCTGGCGTTCGGCACCGTGCTCTGCCTCGGCGTGGCAGACGGCGGCGCAGGGCGCCTGCGCGCGCTCGGTGCCCTGTTCGGCGGCGCGGTGATCGCCCTCGTCCCGGTGGCTTTGCGGGATGCGCCCGCGATCGGCATCCTCGGGCCGGCCTGGATGTTCGCCGTCGTGTGGTCCACCGACGTGGTCGCCTACTTCACGGGCCGCACGATCGGCGGCCCGAAGCTGATGCCGCTCGTGTCGCCGAAGAAGACCTGGTCCGGGGCGCTCGGGGGCCTCGCCGGGGCGGTCGCGGCCGGCATCGGGATCGTCGCGCTCGCCCGCGCGCGGGGGTGGAGCCCGCTGGCCGAGACCTCGCTCGCCTGGGTCGGACTCGCCAGCGCTGTCGCCTCGGTGCTGAGCCAGGGCGGCGACCTCGTGGAATCGGGCCTGAAGCGCCGCTACGGCGTCAAGGATTCCGGCGCGTCCATCCCCGGCCATGGCGGCGTGATGGACCGGCTCGACGGGTTCTTCGCCGTCGCGGTCCTCGCGGGCCTGTATCTGATCCTGCGCCGCCTCGCGGCCTGACGGAGTTTTCCAACCGTGACCCAAACCGTCACCATCCTGGGCGCCACGGGCTCGATCGGCCGCTCCACAACCGATCTCCTCGCGCAGCATCGGGAGCGCTTCCGCGTCGGCGCCGTCGTCGGCGGCCGCGATGCCGTCGCGCTGGCGAACGTCGCGCGCGAGACCGGCGCGAGCTTCGCCGCGCTCGCCGATCCGGCGGCCGGCCCGGCGCTCGCCAAGGCGCTGTCGGGTTCCGGCATTCCCAGCGGCGCCGGCGAGGCGGCGGTGCTCGATGCGGTAGCGCGGGACGCCGACATCGTCGTCGCGGCGATCAGCGGTGCCGCCGGCCTCAAGCCCACGCACGAGGCGCTCCGGCTCGGGCGCAAGGTCGCGCTCGCCAACAAGGAGAGCCTGGTCTGCGCCGGTGACGCCTTCATGCGCGACGCCAAGCGCTACGGCGCGACGATCCTGCCGATGGATTCCGAGCACGACGCGCTCAGCCAGGCGATGGCCGGGCGGCCGCTCGAGGACGTGCGGACCATGATGATCACCGCGTCCGGGGGCCCGTTCCGCACCTGGACGCGCGAGCGCATCGCCGCCGCATCGCCGGCCGAGGCCGCCGCCCATCCGACCTGGTCGATGGGGATGAAGATCAACATCGATTCCGCCTCCCTGATGAACAAGGGGCTGGAGCTGATCGAGGCGCATCACCTGTTCGGTGTCGAGCCGGGCCGCCTCGACGTGGTGGTGCATCCGCAATCGGTGATCCACGGCATGATCTACTGGCTCGACGGGGCCGTCACCGCCGAGTTGGCGCTGCCCGACATGCGCGTGCCGATCTCGCACTGCCTGGGGCTCGGCGACCGCCTGACCATCGCCGGCGGCCGGCCCCTCGACCTCGTCGCGCTCGGCAGCCTGACCTTCGAGGCCGCCGACGAGACGCGGTTTCCCTGCCTGCGGATCGCCCGCGCCGCGCTGTCCGAGGGTGGCGGAGCGCCGACCGTGATGAATGCGGCCAACGAGATCGCGGTGGCGGCGTTCATCGCCGGCGCCATCCCGTTCTACGGCATCGCCGACCTCGTCGAGCGGGCGCTGACGCATTTCGCCGGGATCTACCGCTCGGCCCCCGACGGCGTCGCGGATGCCCTGGCGATCGATGCCGAGGTCCGGGCCTGGAGCACGTCGGCACTGCCGCTGATGCGCGCAACGGGGTAAGCGGGTCCGATTGTCTGAAGCCTCTCGTGACTTGATCCGAGTCGCGTCCCCTCAGCGCCCCGGCCCGTACCCCGCGAAGAACACCCGCACCGCCTCCGCGATCCGATACCGGATCTCGTCCTCCGTCACAGGGCCGCCCGCGTTGAACAGCAGGCGCGTGAGCAGCCCCGCTTGGCAGAGGTGCAGGAAGTGCTTGGCGGCGAGATCCGTATCGGCCGCCGCAAGGCGCCCGGCCGCGACCTGAGCGTCGAGATAGGCGGTGAGCCGCGCGACGCCCATCGCCGGACCGGCCTCGAAGAAGGCCTGCCCGAAACGCGGGAACTTCTCGCAGGCACCGATCACCATGCGGATCACCGCGACATGCTCGGGCCGGACCATCTCGACGAGATAGGTGGTGCCGAGCCGCGTGAGCACGGCGGCGACGTCCGGGTCGTCGACGTCGAGCCGGAACAGGGCCTCGGCCA